>JAAXIK010000139.1 GCA_012270385.1 Rubripirellula sp.
GGATAACTCGATCGAATTCCCGCAGCTCAACACAGTTCTTGGGTTGACCGATGCAACCGCCGTCGGGGTGGACGGAATCAAGAGAGCCTCAATCGGTGATGGTGACCAGTTCACGGTTCGATCGCTAATCGACCAGAGCCAGTCGATCACTTTTGAGTTTGATCAGGGCTATACCCTTGAAGCTCCGGAGGACTTCCTGCTATCGCAAGATGATAGCGTAGTGATCCAAGGCAAGACCTTCCAATTCACTACGGATCGATATGTGGATTTTGGAACGATCACGGCTTTACTCGCTGCCGATCCGGATCAGACGCCTGCTGGATTACTTAACCAAGCGACGGTAAGTATTGTAGATACCAATGGACAAACTTTTGATTTCACTTTTGTCCAAGAATTATCTGAAGAACCCGTCAATACAGAGATTGCTCTTGTTGCAGCAGATGGGTCGGACTTGCCATTGGATCAGATTCTGGACGCATTGGCAGACGCGATCGGTTCTGAAGTTCCGGATGTTGTCGCTGTGCGGGTCAGTGATCGTATCGCGTTTGTTTCGCAGCCTGCGTCCATCACTATCACAGGAACTACTCAGGTCCGAGTGGAAGGTGGCACGGGTGTCTCAGACCCAAGCATCAGAGAAGTTGCAGTAAGTGCTGGGAATCTGTCCGATGGAGAAGCTGCTATCGCAGCGCTCGCGGAAGCTGTGCGAGATGAACTGCGAATCGTTGTGATCAATGTCGGTACGCAAATGGCAATGCCGGATCTCCGAGACACACCTTCATTTGGATTGGGTGTGCAGGAATCAGATCCCTTCAGGGTGACAGGTGTACCCGGATTGATTGACGAATTCAATCATGACCGGATTGCGCTGTACCCCAACGACACAGCAGAATCGATAGCTATTCGAATTGAACGTACTCTGGCTGAGGGGTCTTTGAGCGGTTCCGCTGCTTTTGCGAACCTACGTGGTGCCCGAATTACAACGCTGGGGCAGAGTCTGGAAATGTCGGGTGTATTCGTCGATTCGATTGAGTCCCCGAATACTGACGCAAATCTGGTGGATGAAGAGAATCTGAGAAGTCGACCAAGCGGATTGTCGTTTGGTGGATCACCAAACGGTGGGGCGGTAACGGGTGTCGAATTGCTGATTGATGCAGTCGATGGCGGACGTGATCTTTATGGGATATCAGCCAATGGTGGTTTGTATCGAGTAGATTCCTCCACTCTTAACGCGGACCCATCGGGGAACAATCCGAGCATTGCGGCATACGTAAAGGGCTCACAGAGTCTCCAAGGACTGTTGGATTCCATAGGTCCAGGTGTGTCCTTCACCGGTTTGCGGGCCGGTCCGATGTTCGTCGAGGACGGTGCTTACAGGCAGGTGTTGTTTGGAACAACGTCGAATGGGCAAATGCATGCGTTCACCAGCGAAGGTGATTTGCTTAACGTCTTTGCCAATGGGCGTGCATCAGTCGACACTGGTGTGGTTGGAGTGAGCGGTATCGATTTCAGCACGCTCGACTATAACCTTTGGCACGTCACGGAAAATCGGGGGAATAATCCTGGTCATGGTATCTCAAGTACCTTCAATGGTTCCCGAGGCACTGAAGCCGGTGGAAGCAGTTTGGCCTTCAGTTACCTTCGGTCAGACTTTATCGATCAGTATCAGGATGCTTCGCTCACTGGCGAGGCACCCAATGCGAATGCAACCTACAACTTCCCAGCGGGAGCGAAGGGCGCTGTCGCGAGTAATGCATTCAGCTTGGCGGGTTATTCGCCAGAAGATCAACCTGTCCTCTACTTCAACTATTTCTCTGAAACCGAATCGTTGGATGGACTGGACGCATTACGCGTTTATGTAGCCACCGAGGATGGGGTGGAACATCTAGTTGCAACGAACAATCGTGCAACTGGAAGTGAGGTGAACGATGAAGAATTTGATGATCCAGATACAGCATAGTTCCCCGCATATGAAGATGAGATTGATGCGGAAGTTCAGCCGATCTTTGATGGAACAGACATGGCGACTGCTACTTGGAGACAAGTACGTGTGCCACTGGAGAGTTTCGCGGGGCAAACTAATCTAACCCTGCGTATTGAATTCTCAACTTCTGGAACGACAAGAACAACCACGGATTCAATGAGAATCATCAGTGGTTCAGCTTTGGCGGAGAAATCGAATCTAATCTTCGCTGCCGAGAACAGTGAAGGTAATTCCGAAGGTTTCGCTCTACGGCTTGCGGATGTCGCGGTCATGCCATCGGGCGAGCAGTTAGTGGACTGGCTGGCCACTGGTGAAGAAGCAACAATTCAGATTAATCAGACTGAATATCGTTTCGACAGTTCTGGGATTAGTGTTTTTGATACCGTCGATTCTGTGACTACCGCACGAGCTTCAGGTGTCATTACCTATCCGAAAGATCTTGCGGAGATGACTTCCTCTGAAGTCGCTTCTTTTGTTTCGAGCACGATTGAAACCAACCCACCACTCATCCTCTCTGGAGCGAATCTAGAATCTTCGGACCAGTACGGCGGTGTGACTCGAGGTACAGTAGGATTGACTTGGTCAGATGAAGCATTGCAGAAACTCGATGATTACAGCTGGCGGGCTACTCGAATCCCTGAAAGTCGATTCAGCAAGACCTACGAGCTAACCGGCAGTTTTGACCATCGAAACGATGTGGACTTGGTTCGTGTTGAACTGATAGATGGCGAGCAGGTTGTGGTCAATCTTGCTGCTTCAGATCCAGCGAATCCAATTCCAGATGCACAGGTCAGTTTTTACACTGAGACTGGTGAAGAAGTGCCTGCTCAGTTGGTTCAGCGTGTCACTGATGGAGTGTCAATCACTGCTACGTTCACGACTTCAGAGAGCGGTACTTTCTATGCCGCACTCGCTCGAGGGTTTGATGATGGATTCGAGTATCACCCATTGAGAGTGCCCGGCTCCTCACAGGGTCCCTCGAATTTCACCTATTTGCCAGAAAGTGCTAGTCCGAGCTACGTAGCAGATATCACTGTTCAAAAACCTTCCAGTTTTGAAACCTTCGGTTCGACTGTGGAATTCTTTGGCGGTCATGAAACCCTTGCAACGACTCCGCAATCCGGTTTGTTCGCGATCGAAACGAATCCTCAGCTACCCGATTCGACTAATATTGATATCAGTCGAGGATGGTCTGCTGAGGAAGTAGCCAGTGTGGTTCAGGATGCTTTGGCTTCCCGATTTTCACAGGGCGATCGATCGCATGTCCCCGTAGACGGCCCTTATCTCACAGCACCTGGCTTAACGATTTTGGATGCGGGTCCATTTGTAGACGAAGCAGATCGATTTGTTACGGACACCAATTATCGAGGTGGGCTCGCAAATAACGCATTCGAGGGCGTGTATCTCGATGACTTCGTGATTGGATTTGCTGAACGTGGTGAATTGGTGACCAATGCAAACAGCGTACAACCCGATGAGTCGTTTGTTAGCAATGGCAGCTTAACTCTGACTAACCCGGTTGAGCTCACTCAAACGACGGACAAGGGCCCCTATCAATTTGAAATTAGGGATGGAAGTGAATACGTTTCCAGCGGGACTGCCTCATCCTCCTCGATTGAAATACAGCGGTTTGAAGCTTCACCCGTTGTGATTCCAATTCAGGGTAAGCCTTACGGCGTTGCCAATTTGTCAATTCCTTTGAGCGAAATCATTCCATCAAGTCAGAGGCCACCATTCCAGATTTATGATTTACCAACTGTGAATGTTCAGTTGGATTCGGCTTCTGGCCTGCCAATTACCTCGGTTGCCACCGGGCAGTTTCAGGTCTTCCTGCAGAATGGCATACCCGTGCCATTGATTCCACTCGATGGTGGTTTCACGCCGATTGTGTCGACGTCATCCGTTACTGCGAGTGACACAAGATTCCGAACATTCGGAACCAATGATCGTCTCTCTTCGGGAATCTCAATTCAGACCAAGGCTGCGGCTGATATCGTCGATGGCTCTTCCTTCACCATCTTTGGTGACAGTGGTGCGGTGAAATTTGAGTACGATATCACCCCATTTGACGCTGCATCGGATGGTGTTGATGATCAAAATGCTATTGTGATTCCAATTGGCCAACTGGACACCAACTATGAGGTTGCGGTGAAAACCATTGCTGCAATCAATCAGCCAAGCGTCCAAAATCAACTTGGTTTAGTCAGTGCAAATTCGAATTATTCATCTTCGAACCTTGCTTCGGATGCTTTCGGAAACGGAAAGATTGTTCTATTCGGTGACGTTGCGGTTGCCGAGAGTGGTGAACCTTTCATATCGCTCGAAACAAATGAATTTCGTGGAGACCAAAACCGTGATCGCACCCAGCAGGGCGTGAGCATCGTTGAGAACAGTGGCTTCATCTTCAATGAAGCCAATGGTGTTTCGATTATCCGTGATGCGGAATATCGTGGCGTCTCTGACTCGAGCAACGATGAGTTCCCAGTTGCTCTAACGTATCCCACTAACCTCTATGAACTGAACACGCAGGGACTGATTCCTGGGGCTGTCGTTCAAAACAACCTTGTTGCATTCAATAATGATGCTGGTATCTATGTCTCCGGGATCAACGGTGGCGGCGGGTCAATCACTACGCCGGTAGGTTACGATCAAATCGTGAATAACACCCTTATCGGTGGAACGGTTGTGCCAGGTGTGAGCGGTGACGTTCAGATCTATCAAGGCGTAGCCTTCGACTTGGGTGATATTGCATTTGCCGATACGGTTGTATTCGCGGAGAGCAACCTCGGCGATGACGTTGACTCTGCGTTCACCAACCTTGAAGCTGCCTTGGATGGTCCGGATGCGAATGGAAGGGGAACCGAGCCTGTCGACGGAACGACGACGGTTTCATTGGGAACCGGCGGAACGCTTGTTCTTCAGTTCGTCGATAATCTTTTGACTGGTAACGATAATAATGTGGCCGACCTGGCGGTTTTCGAGACCGGTGCGAGCGAAGCGGTTCTAGTTGAGATCAGTCGTGATGGGGTCACCTATTTCGAAGTGGGTCTCGTCAGCGCAT
>JAAXIK010000362.1 GCA_012270385.1 Rubripirellula sp.
GAACACCTTCCGTCCGGTGTCATCATCCTCTTCTCGTTTGAGCATCTCTGAAACAAAACTTTCCGTTGCACGAACGCTCCAGCGTTCTTCAATGATCTTCTTTGCGGTACTGATCTGCACAACCTCGTCACCAATAGGGAGCAAAGCACGAGCGTGTCCCGCGCTGAGATCGCCAGCGACCAGTTGATCCAGGATGCCCTGTGGGAGTTCCAGAAGTCGCATGAGATTCGCGATGGTGCTGCGGTCAATGCTGAGCCTCTTTGCGAGGTCGTCCTGCTTGCATCGATGTTCCTCAATGTATCTCTTGAAGGACATCGCTTTTTCGATTGGATTTAAGTCCTTGCGTTGCAGATTTTCGATGATTGCAAGCTCAGCCACCAGGCGATCATCCGCTTCGCGAACCTCGGCGCGAATGGTTTGCATACCGGCGTGCATGGTTGCACGTAACCGACGCTCCCCACTGATCAGTTGATAGCGTCCATCGACGACACGGACAAGAATCGGCTGAAGTTGCTGATGGTTCTTTAGGCTCTCCGCCAGAGAGGCAATCTCATCGTGATTGAATTCGCGACGAGGTTGAAACGGATTGTTTTCTATTTCATGGACCGGGAGTTCGAGCGTCTCGATCCCTTTCGCGGTGTCACTCTGTTCAATCGGGTTGCCATGCTCATCGATAGGCGTTCCGAGCAGGGCCGCTAGTCCTTTTCCCAAGCGACGATCTTTATTCGGTGTTGAACTAGTCACGCTGAAGCACCTCCATGCACAGCTGGGAGTAAGCGTATGCTCCTCGCGAACGCGGGGCATACTGAAAAATGGTTTTGCCGTGACTCGGAGCCTCAGTTAAGGCAACATCTAGAGGAACGACGGTCTCAAAAACACTTTCTCCGAAAAAGTCGCGGACCTCCTCGTCCACTTCTTTTGTCAGCTCAAGGTAGGGGTCGTACATCGTCAGTAGGATACCACCGAACGATAAACGGCCGCGGGTTGTCTCAATAGCTTTTTTAATGGTCTGTATCAGTTGGGTTAGTCCCTCCATTGCGAAATACTCGCATTGGATGGGAATCAGTACTTCGGTACTCGCGGTCAGTGCGGCCTGAGTCAAACTGCCAACGCTCGGAGGGCAGTCGATCAGAACAAAGTCAAATTGGTTGAATGCATGGTCGAGGTGATTCTTAACCCGTGTGGCGTCATTGTGGGTTGAGTTCACGAGTCGGTCTAAATCTTGGAAGCTTCTACTCCCTGGTACGATGGAGAGGGCACTGGGCTCCACCCTGCGTATGTTGTCCTCGATGGGGTTTTCGCCTATCAAGGCGTGCCGATCGGTAGGCTGAATCCCAACGGAGGTGGTAGCATTACACTGTGGGTCCATATCCAGCAGTAAGGTATTCTTCCCCGCAATTGCTAGAGCAGCGCTGAGGTTGACCGCGGTGGTGGTTTTGCCCACACCGCCTTTCTGGTTAACCACGCACAGAATCCTTCCCACTTGGTCACTCTCTGTCTCTCAGGGAGTTAAAAGGACGGCTGGGTGCCACCCTTTGTGGGATGTTAGATCAAAACCGTGCGGTGAAACAATACTGGTTTCACACGAAACAGCGAGCGGCTTTCATGGCCCTTATTTGGTGGAAAGCCAGATCATCTCTGAAAATGCTTGTTCTCGCTGACCTGAGGAGCCTCGGGGTGATTGCCTTAGTGCAAAGGGTTGAAGGTCAGGCCGCTGAGCAGTTTGGGATAGAAATAAGTGCTTTTGGCAGGCATTCTCTCTTTGTGGAGACTGATTGCTTCGACGTGCTCAAGTTTTGCTGGCATCACGAGGGCGGCGAGTGTGTAAGGTTCGTCGCTATCGCTCTCCGCCTGGCTTCCCTCCCCGCGAACCCCTTCGATGACCTCAGAGACTTCGTGCACATAGGTGGGCTTGGGGTGACCCTCGCAACCCAGCAGTGAGTCAATGACAAGGCGATGCAGGAGGCTCACTCCAAGTTCGCGCCATTGGTCACTTTGGGAGGGAGCGAGGGAACGCATCTTTTCTTTCGCTTCGTCAGTAGCGGTTGCCGTTACCCAAGTATCATCTTTTGTACCGTAGACCGCCACCATGCTCTGGTTGTCTGCGGCCTCCATTTTTGACCATGCTTCATTTGCCGCTTCGATTCCTCCCGGTAATGTTTGGCAGGAGAATGCGTCCCCAAGTTTTTGGATGATTTCCTCGGAGCTAAATTCCGGAGTGCCACGGAGGAGGCGGTGGGTGGGGAGTACGATCATGCCTGGGTCGCTCATCCCGACGAGCATTGTCATGACAAAATTGGCTGGGTGATCTTCAGGGAGTCCTCCCAATTCTTGGTCCAACTGCGCCTTGTAGTTTGATGCCGTCTCGTACCGATGGTGCCCGTCCGCCACAAACATGGGTTTGTCTTCCATGAGTTGCGCCACCTCGGAGACAACCGTCGCGTCAGTCACCGTCCATAGCTTGTGCTGTACTCCCAGGTGGTCAGTGGCCTCGACTGGGGTTAGGTTTTCGCAAGCTTGGTCAAGTTTGGTGATCACTGTGTTTTCGGTGTCTGGGTAGAGACCGAAAATCTGGCTGTTGTTCTGTTTTGTCGCGTTAGTGAGCTTCAAGCGATCCACTTTGGCTTTAGGGTGAGTCTCCTCGTGGGGATAGATATTCCCCTCGCCAAAAGGTTGGATTCGGACGCGAGCCATAAAGCCTCGGCGGTTAAAGGTTACCCCGTCTACCTCAAATTGTTGGTGATAGACATAGTATGCCGGCTGGCTTTCTCGCTGTAGTACGCCCTCTTTAGTCCACTGCTCAACGAACGCGGCCGCGCGATCGTATCTCTCGTCGCCGCTGTCCCCAGGCTCGTTGCGGTTCAGGATCACTCGGATGCAGTTGGCAGGGTGCTTCTTGTAAAGTTCGTCCTGTAGATCCGGGTCAATCACATCGTAGGGTGGTGCAATGACGTCAGAGAGGGATCCGATGTGATCGAGGTTGTATCTTAGTGCAGCGAATGGTGCGGTTTGTGGCATGGATCTTGTGCGGTGGAAAAGTTTTCGAAATGTGAAATATCCCTCAAGATCGTAGGGGATATTGCCGGGGCCGGGGAGTGGTGGCCCGGGGAAATGCGAGTTTCACGGCAAGATATTAAAGGCTTTTGCGCATAAAAAAACTCGAGGTGGGATCCCTCGAGTCTTTCGAATGCTTGGAAGCAAAATTGTCCGCAAATTAGACTTAGTATCGGTAATGCTCGGGCTTGTAAGGGCCATCCACGGGCACACCGATGTAGTCAGCTTGCTCCTGAGTAAGTGTGGTCAACTTAACACCAAGTTGATCCAAGTGAAGTCGGGCCACCTCTTCGTCTAGATGCTTGGGAAGCATGTAAACTTTGGTCTCGTAGGTGTCGTTGTCCCGGTTGCCCCAGAGTTCCATTTGGGCTAGCACTTGGTTGGTGAACGAGGTGCTCATGACGAAACTTGGATGGCCGGTAGCACACCCTAGGTTCACCAAACGACCTTTGGCGAGGATGATGACGCTACGACCGCTGTCGTTAAAGGTGTATCGATCCACTGCACCGATGTCAGCGGCCTTGATTTCACTCCTAGTCGCATTGCCCTCGGCTACCTGTTGCTCGAGCCACGCGATATCGATTTCAGTATCAAAGTGACCGATGTTGCAAAGGATTGCATCATTCGGCATGTTCACCATGTGATTTCCGAGAATGATGTCTTTATTTCCGGTGGTCGTCACGAAAAGGCGACCTTCCTTGCATGCTTCTTCCATGGTGACCACTTCGTAGCCTTCCATCGCTGCTTGCAACGCATTGATCGGGTCGATTTCGGTGACAATGACGCGACAGCCGTAGCTTTTCACGCGTGCCGCGCAGCCCTTCCCGCCAGCACCGGGACCGCAAACAACAGCCGCTCTTCCGGCCAGCCTCACATCGGTTGCCCGTTTGACACCGTCTGCTAAGGATTCTCGACAGCCATAAAGATTGTCGAATTTACTTTTGGTTGCGCTGTCGTTGACATTGATAGCAGGTACAGCCAATCGGCCTGTCTTGTTAAGTACCTCGAGCCGATGGATGCCCGCAGTGGTCTCTTCGCTGATGCCATGGATGTCCGTTAGCATTTCTGGAAAGCGATCGTGGACCATTGCGGTCAGGTCGCCGCCATCATCCAGGATCAGGTTGAGCTTATTTCCGGTCGGAAAATGGAGGGTTTGCTCGATGCACCAATCAAACTCTTCCTCGGTTTCACCTTTCCAGGCGTAAACCGGAATGCCGGCTGCTGCAATCGCTGCCGCCGCGTGATCTTGGGTACTGAAGATGTTGCAGCTGCTCCAAGTCACCTCTGCACCCAATTCTACAAGCGTTTCGATTAGAACCGCAGTTTGAATGCTCATGTGGAGGCAACCTGCAATTCTCGCTCCCGCGAGTGGCTTTTGCTCGCCGTATTTCGCACGCAATGCCATCAGACCTGGCATCTCGTTTTCAGCGAGTTCAATCTCTTTCCGACCGAACTCAGCGAGACTGATATCTTTTACCTTGTAGGGCAGGCGATCTGTTTCAACTTGTGACACTGGAACTCTCTCTTTCCTAAAAATGAAAGGACATTTTCCTGAAGCGTTAGAGGGATTAAGTACCCAACACAAGGACTCTCGCTGGTACGCAAACCCACGAACGCCGTTCAGGAGATTCAAAGGATTTGTCGGACAATGATTTGAGCTGTATTCCTTCAGCTCAAGCCGACTGACTCAGGTTGTAACCGCGGAAAAGTTTCCCGCAACCACAGTTTAGTCGAGCGGTAATCGTTTTCGGAGGGGGCAATCCGATTTCGTGCTTTGTTTGGCGCTTCTTGAGGGTTCTGTCGAATCCCCGACGGTCGGAGATCATTCGCTCCCGTGGCAGATGGAGAATACCGCGATCTTTCATGCCGTGCGACTTTGGTTCAGTGTTCTGTTGAGACGGCTTACGCAAGCGGGATAGTCTCTTGCTCAGACGCCTATCGCCTTATTGCGAATAGTTCTAAATAAGTGTAATATAAGGCTTTGGC
>JAAXIK010000276.1 GCA_012270385.1 Rubripirellula sp.
CCCGTAAAACCGATCAAAACCACGTCGGGTTGGATACCCTTCCCAGTTCGCAGGGTTCTCTCCCTTTCCCTGCAATCCATGCTTACCCACCATCCATGTGCGATACCCAGCCTCCTTCAGAACGGACGCGATGGTGTGATTATCAGCAAGTGCCTTATCAAACTGATTATCACGAACTTGGGTGTGTCCCTGATGAACACCACTGAGCAGGGTGGCCCGACTCGGCGCGCAAACGGGTGCTCCGCAGTAGTGGGAGCGCATCAACACACCCTCAGCCGCCATCCGATCAATCTGAGGAGTTTTGTGTTTGCGGGGATGGTTCGAGTGATTCTGATGCAGCACACCAAAATCCCCCCAACCCAGATCATCACAAAAGATGAAAATGACATTGGGCTGCTCGGCGTTTCCGTCCTCCGAACCCAAAGATTCCCCGCTCAAGCATGTAGAGGAAACGAAAAGCAGCAAACAGAAAAACAATCGAGAAACGAGAGTCGCTTGCCCGAACATGTATGCCCTTTCAAAGCAGATGCCTGGAATCATTTGAGCCATCCCGCGTTCAACCTAACGCTCGAGAAAAAGCTCACTAATTGACTGGTCATGGTGAATTCTCTTGATCGCCTCTGCAAGCAGTGGGGCGACCGAGAGCTGCACGAGATTGGGCAACCGTTTTTCTGGAGTCAGGGGAATGGAATCCGTGATCACAAGTGAATCAATTGGCGCTTCGCGAAGTTTTTCAACGGCAGGTCCACAAAGTACTCCATGGGAGGCGGCCAGATGAATCTCTTTGGCTCCTGACTCATGAACCAACTTTGCTGCTCCGCAAATCGATCCGGCAGTACTGATCATATCGTCGAACATCAAAGCGACTTTTCCCTCAACCGGACCACCAATGATGGTGCTCTGCTTGGTTTCCAGAGCGCTGGTTCGTCGCTTATCGACAATCGCGAGTTTACCTCCGAGTCGCTTATTATGCCCCAATGCCCTCTTGATGCTCCCCTCATCTGGACTGACCACCACGATATCATCGCCTTCCAGTCCCTTGGATAGGAAATGTTCATTGAGAACTGGCGCTGCATAAAGGTGGTCGACGGGTACATCGAAGAAGCCTTGGATCTGTGCAGCATGGAGATCCATTGCCAACACGCGATCCGCCCCCGCCCTTACGATCAAATTCGCAATCATTTTCGCAGTGATCGGAACTCGACCCTCGTATTTCCTATCCTGCCTCGCGTATCCAAAATAGGGCATTACCGCAGTGATTCGTTCCGCGCTGGCTCGCTTGCAGCAATCGATCATGATCAACAACTCAAGCAGATTGTCATTGACCGACGGGCAAGTAGGCTGAACGAGGAAGACATCTCGCCCGCGCACGTCCTCATCCAACTTGCAAAAGTTCTCCCCATCGGGGAATTGGCCCAAGGTGATCTTTGCTGGTGCGAGGTGAAGATGATCGCACATCTGTTTGGCGAGGTCGGGATTCGCTCTACCGCTAAAGATTTTAAGCTCACGCATAACCCATCGCCCGCATTTTCTGGTCAACGAGCGCCAGCTCATCAACGTTGTTAATTGACAAAGCTTCACATTCTTGCAACACCGGAAGTGCTTCCACCTTCCGCTCTGCATGATGCAATAACGAAGCACAGTCAGTCAGGTAGTACTCAGACTGTGCATTATTGTTTTTCAGTTGATCAAGCGACCAAAGAAGATCCGAGGTATCGAACAGGTAAGTGCTCATGTTCACCTCGGTTATTTCTAATTGCTCAGTGGTCGCATCCTTGTGCTCCACGATACCTGTAAATTGCCCGCTCTCGTCTCTCACCACCCGCCCAAGGCCACTCGGATCTGCCTTATTAAGAGTGCCCAGAAGAAGTGATGGCTGAGACGCACGGAAGTGCTTAAGGAGTGGAGTGAGGCTGGTGGACTGAATCAGTGGAGCATCGCCCGCCACCACCACCGTCGGCCCAGCGACGCTGGACAATTCTTTCTTGCAGACCTGCACGGCGTGCCCCGTGCCTAACTGCTCCTCCTGGAGAACAAAGGTGATCTCATCCTCTCGAGTGGCAAGTTCGTGTCTCACGAGTTCCGCTTGGTACCCAACCACGACAATCTTTTGGTGAATACCCGCCTCCTCCAACGCATCCAGCACGAAATGGCTCATTGGACGCCCGAGAACTGGACACAAAACCTTGGGCAGATCACTCTTCATTCGAGTCCCCCTTCCCGCGGCAAGGACGACTGCACAAGGTTTTGTCATCATACTTCTTTCAGTGCTCACAACAGTCCAACAAACTGGTTCCCGACGGCGTCTGTTCGCCAAAACAGCGAGTCCACCCAAAGCTAAAGCCCCTAAGCTGAGTCCTACCAGAGTTGAGTCCTACCAAACTTTGACGGAATCAGAGCTCAGCGGACTCAGAACTCAGCAAACCCAGAACCGAACTCGCCGTGGCGATACTTTAGCGGATATGTTTCGACACACCAATGACACGGCCCACGTTTCGAATGCAACCAGCAAATCCGAGGTGTTTTAGCAAAGACTTAGGCCGCCTTTGCTGGATGCTGGAGGCTGAAAAAGCAACCACCACATCGAAAACCAGCGAAAATCTCGTACAGCTAGCCGCATACCGGTGTAGCATCGGAAGGCCCAGTTCAGTCAAACTAGAGCCAAGCGTGACGAAAAGGTTAGACATCGGCGGTTGATCAGGGAGAGGCTTGACGTGGGAACTGCTGCGAAACTCGGCAAACCACCATCCCGAAACCGTCGACTTCGACGTCAAATGACGGATTTCCTCGCCTACGGCGTCGTTAGGGTGCTCGTTGCGATCATCCAAACGCTGCCTTTTGATATGGGCAATACGCTCTGCCTCGGGCTCGCAAGATTAGCCGCTGGACCATTGAAAATACGTAGACGGGTCACTCAAGAGAATCTGAACAAGATCTTCCCCGATGCTGATGAGGCTGAAAAGAAACAGCTCGCAGTGCAGATGTGGCACAGCCTTCTTCTGATGGTTTGTGAAATTGCCTGGGCGCAGCGTCGTTTACACTTGGTAAATTGGCGTAAACACGTACGCATCGATCAAAATAAAGCGATACTAGCCATCTATCTCAGTGAACGTCCCGTGGTGGGGGTTACTGGCCATTTTGGGAATTTTGAAGTGGGAGGCTACATCACAGGACTGATGGGCTTCAGCACACTGACAATCGCCAGAAAACTTGATAACCCATTCCTGCATCGTTGGGTGGAAAGATTTCGCGGAGCCAAGGGACAGCAGATGGTCGATAAGGAAGGCTGCGCGCCGGTGGTTGACCGACACTTGCAACAAGGAGGCATCCTATCTCTTCTCGCAGATCAACACGCGGGACCCAAAGGCTGCTGGGTCGATTTCTTGGGAGAGGTGGCCTCTTCTCATAAAGCTCTGGCTCTATTCTCGTTGAGCAACCAAGCTCCCATGATGGTTGGATACATGAGAAGGCTAAATGGATGTCCCATGCAATTTGAGTTAGGAACAACCGGAATCATTGACCCCCTCAACACGGAAAGCTCGGAATACTCCAGCGTCAAGGGTCTGACACAATGGTACAACCAACGACTTGCCCTCGCCATTGATCAAGGGGTGGAGCAGTATTGGTGGTTACATCGACGCTGGAGGACGCCACCTGAAAAGGTTGCCAAACGCCTTGCCAAGGCGAAGCTTTGAAACCCATCCCCTCATTACCGTCTCATGGTGGTGGAATCACCATTTGCTACCGATTCGTAAGGGGGCTGTTCCAACGCGGCAAACTCACCCCACACTGCGGAATCAAAACCGATCGACAAGAGATCCCTACACACTGAATCGGCCTCACTCTGTCTTTCCTGAGTCTCGTTAAGGGGAACGGAGCGACCTGTCATTTCACTTGTGTAACGGCGATCCATGACGAGGTGCATGGGTATCTTAGTTGAAGAAACGTCCTCACTGAGGTCAATCAAATGATTCGCAAGCTCCAGCGACAAACTTCTTTCACTCGGAGTTAGGTTCCGATCACCGCTGAAAGTCCTTGGGAAGCTATTGCCGGGCCACTGTCCCATCAAAATGCAATCCTCCTCTCCGCGAGATTCAAACTCATACCGACGCACTCGCAAATAAACATCTCGTAGCGCGAACCCCACTGTGTCGGTTTCCCCCTCAAGGTGCGAACTCGTACCTTGGTGTACGACGTGGACCAGCGAAAATCCAAATGGCTTACTTCCGACACCGGATGGGATACGGCTCTCAAAACTAGCCACCATAGGCGGCTGACTGAAACGATGTTTCGGATCCTGCACTAAGTAGGCCTGCTCCTCTGAACAACGAACTTGACTGGGTTTCCATAGGAAGGCGACGTGCGTTCCACCCAGCCACGCGAGCTCGGGGTCACAGGAGATAAGATCCCATTGTTGATCCCCCGAAGCTGACTCCGTGAGATGTCTTCGAAGACTACTCTCCCAACGAAAAGGCAACCCTTGAACCACAACCACATCGAAGGCATCGAGATAACTCAACCACTCTTGGAGCCACGATGATGCAACCTCACGATCGGACGCCACTGGACTGAAACGCAGCGATAGAAGACGCAGCCTCGGCCCAGTGCTACCCAACACCAAGTCAGTGCTACCCAACTCAAGGCCAGCACTACCCGACTTAGGGCCAGCTCGCTCAGCCATCTGAGAATATCCGTGACGGGCAGAGGCACTGAAGACCAGTGCGGTATCATCGGGTGTCTTTTCTGTCCGTTGAAAAGAGTTGCGAGAGGGACCGGAGGGAAAAGGAGTCCCTAACCCTTTTGTCATTTCCTGAGGCCTATCGACCCGTTGGGTGATCCGATTAGGACTCGCGTTAGAGTGAAATTCTTCGTCCTTCGCGGTAACCACAGTGTCACGCTTGGGAGAATCTGCCCGCGGTTTCGCGGTCTCGAGGGATTCGGCGATGATCAGCGCCTGGCTATCTCTCTCGGTCTGAAGATCGAGCCCTCCGGTCAAGAAGAGCAACAGAACTCCGATGATTCCGGCGGAAGCAACC
>JAAXIK010000080.1 GCA_012270385.1 Rubripirellula sp.
GCGAAGGCAATAGGGATGAAGAATAGGATGCAGACGACCGAAATCAGTCCGAAGAGCCAATCATTATCCGCTGCGAAGGTGGATGCGTTTTCAGGGAACCAAGCATATTTGCTTGCGGGGGCGTCACCTAGAACGAACATTGATGAAAATGTGTTGGCAAACATGTTAAAAATGTGTCGTGAACAAAAAAATGGGTTGGAACTGCGGGCTAAGATCTACTCTCTAATCCCCAGCTTCGTCCGGTGAATGGCGAGAGGCTTGGTCGTTTTCGTGTCCCTCCGTCGCAACCTGTTCAGTTGCTGCAGCGGGCTGTCGTTTCGAACCAATCCAATAAGGGGTCATGCAAACGATAATTAAAATGACAACGGTGGCTCCTCCCGCCCGCATGATTTTCCAGGCTTGAGGAACATAACTGTTGCTCGATGGATCAAAACTGAAACACCACATCAACAATTGATCCACTGGCGTTCCGACAGTGCCCTGCCCTGCTGCCACCAGCGCTTTTCGTACATCTTGAACCTCGAATCCCACCTCAAGTGAATACCGAGTGATGATCCCTTGAGGGGAAATGAAAGCGAGCATCGCTGGGTGATAGTATTCACCCGTCTTCTCGTCTCGCGTGTAGCTAAAACCTAGGATTTCAGAAAGTCGATCGATGGTCGATTTTTCTGCTGTGCAAAATGACCAACCTTCCATGACACGTTCATGCTGGGCCACCAAAGGTTCGGCAAATCTCTTTTTTGCCTCTGATGACGTTTTCGGCGTCTCCTTGGGGTCAATGCTGACCGTTAGGATGTCAAAATCTTCTCCAATCTTTAGATCGAGTTTCGACAAGGTTTTTGAAAGCTGACTGAGTTGCACGTTGCAAAGCATCGGGCAGTCGCTGTAGTTGAGCGTGATGATCGCTGGCTTTGATCCCTGGAAGAAATAACCTGATTCGATCTCGCGACCCGCCGAATCGATTAACTGCAGATCGAACGCGACACTGTCACCCAACTTCTGGGTCACCGTCACGTCTCTGACTTCCCTCGGGATGGAATCATTCAAACTGACTGAGCCGCTATCTTGCAGAGCGTTCTGCCCTAGTGCGCAGTGCTGGAGAGCAAACGCGAAGCAGATCGCGATTGCACTCCATTTTGCGGATTTTACCAAGCAACTTGCCTGGTGCACTAGTTTTTGCATTTCAGTCGTTCAAGAAACGGTTTAAGTGGATGGAGACTCGTCAGTGTTGGCTTGAGTGGACAGGATGCTAATCGCATCATCCACAGGAATCACAAGTTTCCCTGTGGATTCATCAACTCCACGCTCTTCGATCTCTTTCTGCTGTGCATCCAGGATCGAGTTCTGTCTCATGTAGTTACTCGCTGCAGCAGTCTCCGCTTTCTGCTGCTCTGCCATTGTGTAATACACTACTTGAACCGCTAAAGCGGTCACTGCTGTCACAACGACAGAGGCAATTCCGACTACGAATATGCGTTTGACGTCTAAATCGTCGTATGCAGCCATGTCAAAAATTCGGGAAGAGGAAGGAAATGTGATGTTGCTAAATTGGATCGGCGATTAACTTACGGCTCTACATATTCTCGAAAGCGATGGATTCGCCGAGTCTGGGATCGCGAACGGCAATGACGGCATTCTGCTTTGCAATTTTCAGCACCATGCCGATCATCAGCAAAAACATCCCCAAGACGCAGAGGACGCTTGCAGCCACTCCGACTGCCCCCTCGGCAGAGGCGTGCGAGGCGTCCGGCGCTGCCGACTCTGGCATGATCATCCAGTAGACGTCAACGAAATGTAGGATCAACAAGTAAATTGCCCAGGCGAAGACGAGTTTTGGGTTTCTCCTCACGTGACGGCTCATCAAGCCGGCGAAGGGAAGCATCCAGTGGAAGAAGATCAAAATTAGACCGACGGTCCCCCAAGTATCCAGATGATCCTGACCTAGGCCACGCTCATAGAACCAATGAGTCTCTTCCGGAATATTGCCGTACCAGATCAGAAGAAATTGGCTGAAAGCGATGTAGGTCCAGAAAAAGACGAAGCCGAACATGTATTTGCCCAGATCGTGGTAATGTTCGATCGTCACTTCATCTTGGATCGCTCCACGTCTCTGGAGCGCGTAAACCGCGACCGAGATGATGCAATGGGCAGAGAGTATGCTCCCTGCAAAAACATAGACCCCGAACATGGTTGAGAACCACATGGGAGCCAAACTCATTACCCAATCGAAAGCCGCGAAGGAGGTTGCTCCGCAGAACATCATGATGGCGGGACCGCTCCAATACTGGAGTTTATCAGTGATTGCCTTGTCGCCCGTTGTGTCCTGCCTGATGCTCCCTCGGTAATAGAACAGAGCGAGTGCAGCCCAAATCGCGAAATAGATGACCGCTCTCACCGTAAACCAACTCGAGTCGAGCCAGCGGGTCTTCTCCATCCATGCGGTGATCGGAAGATGATTCTCTATGGCGTGATTCGGATCATCCCATTTGTAAAGAACTCCCTCACCAAACAAGAGTGTTCCAAGAATGGGCAAGAAGAGCACGGCTAATGGGATCACCATTAACATCACGGTTTCAGCAATTCTTCGGATCACTACGCTCCAACCGGCTCGGCATAGGTGCTGGATCATAACAAAGAAGAGGCAACCGACTGCGATGGAAAGGCAGTAGATGAAAGCCGTTAAGTAGGCAGACATGCCAAATCTTGCATGAATGCTGTTGGCGAGTCCCCAGCCGGCAAGGAGCAATACCAATCCGCCGATTGATAAAGGTATGCTGAGCGACCCGAGTGAAGCCGGAAGCTGGAACGCGGGGTCGTCGGCTGATTTAATTTCTGCAGCTGCGTGTTCTGACATAGTTATCAGTTGTGCAATAACGTTTGGGTAGATTGAGTTGATTCGTTTGCTCACAGCGAGCCAATCGCCGAGAACACTGGTGTCTTTACGAGGACGCTTGGCCTGGCGTAGTGGCCTGTTGCTCGGCTTCTGCTTGTTCCTTCAGCTTTTGCTCGATTTGCTTCTGCTCATCAAGTAGTGATTCTCTTTCCTCTTCAGGGAACGAGTCGATACTCGCATTTCGGCTAAGTTGTAAAGCTCGGACGTATGCAACAATCGCCCAGCGATCTTTGGCCTTGATTTGCCCTGCGTACCCCGGCATTTTTCTGATGCCGTTGCTGATGGTGCTGAAGAGCTTTCCGTCGGGATACTGATCCTTGTAAAGCGTATCTTGATGCAGCGAGGAAGGTGGGATCCAAGTGGGTGAAAGGATTTTACGAGCTCTCCGGTTCACCAGGCCATTTCCGCCACCGTTCATGCCATGACAGACGGAGCAGTAGATGCCAAAGTACTTCTGCCCACGCAGTAAAACTTCTTCACTATTACCTAGAGGATTGGTCGTCAGCCAAGGAGTTGTGTCCTTCGCCTCTTCGGAGCCGCCCGCCGAGGGAGCAGCTGTGCTTTCGTCTCGAGTCTCCTCGTTTTGGTTTTCATCATCTCCAGCTTCATCATCAGCAGGGCCAATCGGTCCGAGTGATAACCGAACCAGACGGTCCGCTCTGGGAGCATCCATCGCAGATAACTGATCCATCTGGACCCCAGTCATGAAATCCATGTCATAGTTGGATTCGCCGCGTGCCACGGTGCCCGGGACATCCGGTCTCATCGCTCGGCCGTCAGCAAATAGCGTAGAGCCTTGCTGAGCATCTTTCGCGGGTGAGAAATCCATGTCGTAAAAGATATGGAAGCGAGGAGACTCACTATTGGTGACTCGCATTTTCAGGACAACCAATAGTGGAATGACTGAGGCGGAGATCACGAGTCCCCAGGCCATGAAGATTGGTTTTGGTATTTTTTCAGAGGAATCATCATCCAACACGGTATTGATGTACTCTCCACCGGTCTGTTCGTAGATTTCACGAACTGCTCCCTCTTCATAACGCTCGTCGGAAGCGTCGACATAGAGGAAGAAACGGTCATCTGTCACGCGATCAAATCTGGGATCGGTAAACAGAGGATTGCTGAATCGGGGTAGGCCATTAAGAGCCCACATGCCGAAGAAAGCACCGAATGATGAGAAGAGTACCGTTAGTTCAAAAGCTACTGGCATGAATGCAGGTAGCGACACATAAGGTTTGCCGGAGATGATGTACGGATAATCGATTGAATTCATCCAGATCTGCATCACCAGAGCAGTGATTGTACCCGTGATACCACACCCCAGAACGATCCAAGGCAATACAGTTGGCTTAATGCCAAGTGCTTTGTCGATACCATGCACCGGGAACGGGGTGTAGGCGTCTGTCTTCTTATACCCTGCATCGCGAATGCGTCGACAGGCATGAAGGAGCGTGTCAACTGACTCGTATTCAGCGACAATTCCGTGAACTTTCTTTTCGTTATTTTCTGACATCAATTCGCAGCTTGTGTTGCCAAGGCCACAGTTGGTGATGACTCGTAAGTTTTAACAATGATCAGAAACAACTCTAATCATTGGTCTGTAAATTTCGCTTTAGTGTTCGTCCGAATGGGACATGTGGTACTGTTTCGCCAAGGTTGACTTGGTCTCCGCCATGTTGATCACCGGCATCAAGCGGCAGAACAATAGGAAGAGAGTGAAGAACAGTCCGAAAGATCCGATCAACATCGACCAGTCCACCCAAGTTGGGCTGAAATACGCCCAAGCACTTGGGAGGTAATCTCGTGAAAGACTGGTGATCACGATGACAAAACGTTCAAACCACATTCCGATGTTCACAAAGATTGAAACAATCACAATGATCCACGGTGTGGTTCGGAACTTCTTAATCCAGAAGAGTTGAGGGCTGATCACGTTACATGAGATCATTGTCCAATACGCCCACCAGTAAGGGCCGAAAGCACGGTTGAGAAACGCAAATTTCTCTTCTTGCACCTGACCGTACCAAGCAATGAAGAATTCAGTCCCGTAGGCAAGACCAACGATCGCACCGGTTGACAGAATGATTTTGCACATGGTGTCCAAGTGCCTGATGGTGATGAGTTTCTCACGCGCAAGC
>JAAXIK010000112.1 GCA_012270385.1 Rubripirellula sp.
CATACGATCTACACCAGGCTTACTGATCACGCGAGCAAGCAAAGCGATGGCTGGTGAGTACTCAAGGTCAGGGTAATTCGACCCGTAGCCTTCATCCCAGAACAGGGGAGTACCCGGACTGCACTGCCAAGATGACTGCTCGGACCAAAAGCCAAAATTCGGAGATCCTCCCACGACAACCTCTTGGTCTGGGTAGGCTGCAAGAGATGTCAAGATCTGCTCTTTGATTATCGTGGCCCCACCATGTCGGTCGGATAAATCAGGTTGATGCAGATGACCATCGTAGACATGTAAACCACGGTACTGGATCGATTCACTCGCGATGCTCGCCTCCTGCAATTCCTCGAACTCTGGCCCGAATGGAATTCCCGTGCGATGCATTCCGCAATCTACATCAATCCAAACTCCGAATGAGGAACCGGATAAATCGGAATGACGCTCCTCAATCAATTGAAGCCCATCTCTGTGATCAACTAGGCATGAAAAAGTGACCTCGGGGTAATCTTTAATCAACTTTACGAGCAATCTCAAATTTGGACCGACCATTGGGTAGGCAATGAGGATATCTTTCGCCCCGGCACCTGCGACCATCGACGCTTCCGCCAAGGTTGCCACCTTGTATTGATCGATCCCAACTTCCAGTTGCATCTCTATCAAACGAGACATCTTATGCGTCTTCACATGAGGTCGGATACGACTCTGATCCCCATTCACCTGTTCCATCATCCGACTTAGATTCCCGCGGACAAGATCGACATTCAGGATTAGACCGGGTGATGCAACTTCAGAAAAAGAGTTGGCAGCAGGCCACTGATTCATATTCATCGTAGATGGTGATGGGAACCTCTCGGCAGACGAAGAAAACCCATTGGCGTTGCGAGCGGTTGTATCAACACCAATGTGTTCGCAGGAATTGAATAAAATTCAAGTGGCAGATTCCTTGAATCGCTTCATCATCATAACCGCGTTGTCGAAGGATCTCCACAAACAACTTCAGGTCGGCAATGGTATCCAGATCACTTGGTGATTGCTCCGCTCCATAACCACCATCAAGATCGGTACCGATCCCCACGTTTTTGGTAGTGCCCGTGACCTGCACAATATGGTCGACATGATCCGCCAAAGCGCTAAAGTTCGCACCAGGTTGATTGAGGTGGTTACTCACACCCCGTTTCCAATCGGGCACGACCATCCATACATCCAATGCTACGCCAATGACCGCATCGCGGGAGGCCAAAGCTTTGATTTGCTCATCCGATAATTGCCTGGGGTCATCGACCAAAGTGCGGCAATTGTGATGGCTAGCCCACACCGGTCCGGAATAGACATCCAGGGCGTCCCAAAAGGTCGGCTCGGACAAATGGGTCATATCCAAAATCAACTGAAGCTGATCCATTTCCCGGAGGAGTTCTCGTCCCATTCGAGTAAGCGAGCCCTCACAGTCATGTCCCAAGGCATAGCGTCCAACGCCGTAATGCGCAGGTCCTAGTGCTCGTAGGCCGTTAGAGTGAGCAAGTTCCAGGTCGTCCAGCGTTCGTAAAGAGTCAGCCCCTTCCAAGCTTAAGATATATCCGATAGCAGTTTTGTCCGGATCACGTTCCCATTGTGACAGGTGTTCTTCCAAAGCTTTTGAATTCGCAATCTGCTTCAACTCACCTGCTTGCTCCATCGCTCGATACCAAGCCAACTGCCCCTGCGTCATGGCCCAAGCCTGTTCGGGCGATTCCCAGGCTCCCACTGGCCCAGGTGGTTTCATGCAACCAGCAAGTAAAGTGGCCACACAGAGACCGATACCCGCTTCTCGCATTTCCGGAAAAGCAACGGTACCTGACCCACGACCCTGAAGATCGGATAGACCCTGCTCAAGGTTTCGAATCTCCTTGACAGATTGGCGAAGATCACGGTTGTATTCCAGTGCATTCAAACTCAGATCAAGATGAGCATCAAAGATCAACATAGCAAGCGCATGTAGTATGGAATTTCGAATGACATGAAGAGGGCAAAAAAAAACCGGCCCCCCCGTGCATGGAAGACCGGTCTTATTTTCGATTAGATCGGTGAAAGATACCGATGTTTAGAGATTCGGTAGATCGTATGGCTCCACGTCACCCACCATGTGGAAGTGGTTGTGATCGATGTAGATGACTTCGATCGCCTCTCGATCCTTCATCGTGTGAGGCACTGGATAACCCACGATCACTTGCTCTTCAAAGTAAACAGTGCACTTGTAATGAGCGTGATGTAACTGTGCTGGTCCGATCAAGGGATAGAAGCGAGGGGGATCAATGTAGTCAGCAATTTTTTCCTTGATGATCCGCACATTATTTCTCTGCTTCTCCCAGAGAAGAGGAATACCGCCCTGAACTGGACGAGCTTTTTCCAAAGCGTGCATGATCTCGTCATCCGTTGGAGGATCCAAGGCAACGACAGGCCCGCCGGAGGTTGTCGGTCCCAAGATAGGAACACGATCATAACGCTCCTTCTTCCAGAATTTCTCTTCTTGCTTGTGCTGGTAGTAGGGGCTCACAGGCAGGGGATAGCCAACCCATCCCAAGTTGAATCCGTTATGAACTCCATAGCAACCCGTGGAGGAAACGGTCACAAGTGTGATTGCACCAAGCACTAAATGACGCACCCAATGCTTCCTCATAGCCGCATTCGATTCTGTGATTTCGCGACTGTTTTTCAAGCTGGTCATCCCAACAACCTTCCGTGGATCGTAACTAGACGCCTGTACCAGCCAATCATGCTGAGCACAAAACCTTCTTTGGCGTCTTGCGTACCAGTAATATCGTGTGAACTTATGCGGATCTTGCGGATAATTCTGCAGAATCCGTAAACCTTTCCATCTCTACACTCGAACAATTCGTGAAACACATCAACCGAACTCAATCCAGTGAGGCTCCGTCAGCGCAGAAGCTCGAAAATAACGCACAATAAAATGCCTGTTCACCTCGCGGGCTGATGATCGATTAGATGGAAAACGTGAAACAACACTCTCCTAAATTAGGGAACAAAACTCTTTCGACTGCTTAAGCACCCTGATCCTGGCAAGCAACTCGAATTCTCCCGCCTTCACACCATGGGCTCGTATCGGCAACGGCTCAGCAGCTCTGGGAACTTCGTTTGCAACCCACTCCAGCAGGAGAGCAGCTTGGAAATGTGATCCCTACTGCCAGTTGGTAGGGGCTTGGATTCAAAAAAAACACTGATGTTGACCAGTAGCGAACAAGCTGAACATCACTGCGGCAAAAAAAACACCCGTTTCCGGTGTTGCCGAAAACGGGTGTTTTAAGAAACCTTATCTGGACTGTAGATCGCTTCGATCGTGCGTCGTTTGCAGAGTGATTTAATGTTCAGGGAGCTCGATGGTGAAAAGTCACGAAGCTTCCTTGAACCCATTACTTGAGTGACCTAGCGATCACTGAAGTCAAGGAACCACCATCCGTCATCCCATTCCAAGCTCACCCGACGCCATCCGAGTGGCACTTGTGGGTAAGGGTAGAAAGGACCGATAAACGGCCAAGCCGATGGGCTGTATTGAGTCGGGTAGGTCACCTGAGCGTAATTTGGGTGAGCTGCGTAGCCTGGCCATGCGTAATTCGGCAAGTTCGGCGTGTCGTAGCGAGGTGTTCCAGGGGCAGGTACAGCAGCCATTGGAACGGGTTGACCTGCTACCGGGCCCGGAGCGGGAGCAAAATTCGCTACCGTACGAGTCATTGGTGCTTCTTCGCTCGCCACAGGCATCGCAGCAACTGCGACAGAAGGAGCAGCACTTTCCCGAGCTGGTCGAACAACTGGGTCGACCGCTACGGGAGCAAGCGAATTCGCTTCGACTTCCTGTGCGGCAAAAACTGGCTTGGGCATCGCAGGGGCCGCTTTAGGTACTGAAATGTTCTGACGAACACCTGTCACACCCTCAACACCCTCGGCGAGGGCGATAATGGTGTTACGTTGAGCCTCGGAGCTTGCACGGCCCACCAGCTGAACAACGCCGTTCTGACTTTTGACGTCAACGCCGAATCCACGCAATTGTCCTGCTTCTTTTGCGCCTGTGAGAGCACTAATTACTCCAGAAACGATTGCGGAATCAACTTCTACTTCTTCTGAAGATGCTGGCATCACCGCTTCTTCTGCTTCACTCACCTCAGCTTCAGCTGAGACTTGTTCGAGAAGAGCTTTGCGGAACGAGAATTCGCTTTTCTCTTGAGCAGCGGTCTCTTTTGTCTCTGTGACTTCCGGCTTGGCTTCTTCAGCAGCAGCCTGTTCGACCGTTGCCACGGTGACTTGGTCGAGGACGTTAGCAACTCCTTCAATTCCCTCAGCGGTACCGAGGACGAGTTGTTTCTGTGCTTCCTCGGTCACATTTCCCCGAAATGCTACGACTCCCTGATCGACTTTCATGTCGAGGGTAAAGTCTTTGAGCGCTCCGGAGTCCCGGTTACTCTTCAATCGTTTGATGATTTCCTCAGCGATCTCACGATCACCACCCCAGACCTGACTTGGCCCAAGGGCAGCTAACGCTGCAATCGCTAACCCGAAATATTTGCGTCGCATCGAAATGCCTCCCTGCAGTCCTAAATTCAACCTGAGTCGGTCCAATCCCACTAATTGATCGCAACATGCGAGCTGGAAATGTTCGCCGCGCGTTGCGACGGGAAATGTGGAATGGTCATACCAGACCGGTGTTGTTGGTTGTTTCGGTCATCACAGGGTAGGTAAGGTAGGTTTTTTCTGATTTTGTGGCCGATTGACCACTTATCCGATAAAACCCGATCTTTTCACACCTTGCGAGCCGCCGCGAGATCCTTGAACGACCCGCAAAGACGACCCAGACCCCTTAAATTATCTTGGATCATCGAGCCGCCACCCTCTTGTGTCAGCCTAGGAGTTCCGCACGCTCAATCTGCTGATCAGCAACAGACAATCAACTGTTAATCAGCATCCAGCCTAGCGGCAAAGGGACTGTAGATTGCGTGAGAATCACACGAAATGTTATCCTCGGTTAGTACGCCAC
>JAAXIK010000125.1 GCA_012270385.1 Rubripirellula sp.
ACCACGGCTTTTGTCAATCATCTATCCAGTCAACACAGCCGTGTTCACCAAGAAGTCTCTTCTTTTCGATTGATCTTTCTGAAAACTCATTTCCCTTTCTCACCTTACGCGGGTTTCAATGATATTTCATCGATGGAACATGATTCTGTCCGACAGATGCACTCGAGTCCCTAAGTCTAGTGATATCGTGAGTGTTCAGCATCAATTAGGACACAAAAAAAGGTGAGATATAGAATTTCTATATCTCACCTCGTGGAATAAGAAAGGTAGGCGGGGGTGAGCCATGTCCAGAAGCTTCACTCCCGATGCACCAAGTTGTGTCGGTGGACATTCACCCTGACACGTACTGTGATTACTTGGCAGCAGCGAAACGATCCGCGACCGCATCCCAGTCGACCACGTTCCAGAATGCAGAAACGTAATCAGGTCTACGATTCTGATAGTTCAAGTAGTAGGCATGTTCCCAAACGTCGAGCCCAAGAATTGGAGTGCCGCTGATTCCAGCAGTTTCGGCACCCATGAGTGGACTGTCTTGGTTTGCCGTGCTGCCAACCTTGAGTGCTCCATCCTCTACATACAGCCAAGCCCAACCACTACCAAATCGAGTGGCTGCTGCCGCTGAAAATTGTTCTTTCATCGAATCAAGTGATCCAAAGGCCGCGTCGATCGCGGCAGCAAGTTCGCCAGTGGGTGAACCACCTTTGTTTGGTCCCGTCCAAAAAAGCGAGTGATTCGCATGACCTCCACCATTATTTCGGACTGCGCCACGAATCGCCTCGGGAACAGAAGCTAGGTCACTGACTAGGTCTTCGACCGACTTGTTTTCGAGTTCCGTTCCCGAAATCGCGTCGTTGACCTTGGTGATATACGCTTGATGGTGCTTGCCGTGGTGGATTTCCATTGTTCTCGCGTCAACGTGAGGCTCGAGCGCGTCGTGTGCGTATGGCAACGCAGGCAATGTGTAAGCCATTTTTAGAATAATCTCCAGTAATGAGTATTTGTCTTGAGTGTCTGTAGCACCATAGCGAGCAGTCCAAGCCGCACAAGTATGGGTAAGTGCAGGAACCGATCATTTCGCTTGGTTTTAAGCCATCATGAGATCCAATTCTTTACAAAATCAATCGGCCATTCAGTTTTTTACCATCGCTTTTTACGATTTCGACAGGAAGGAGCTCGCCGATTTTCACCGTGGGATCTGTAGGATCGGAGAGGACTGTTTCCACTGGAGCGTAGCGGCAACTCGTGCCACGTGCGACCAAGCTTATGGACTGTAGTGCATCAGAGTGGATTGGGTTTATTGAAGATTCGCCAGAGACTGGTGCCTGATTCACTACGGTTTGATGAGCAGTTGGTGTCCTTGGCAATTGAGATTCACCGATTGAGCTAAGCGTCTGCGAGGACTCCACGAGCATTTCCAGTTTTTTGCCCACCAGACGATCGTAGTACTCTGAACGCAGTTCTGCTTCCAGTTCAGAAAGTACTGAGACTCTCTCTGATTTCACCACTTTTTCGATTTGATCCGGCATCTCCGCAGCAGGAGTTCCCCTCCGAGCACTAAACGGGAATGCATGAATTTTAGAGAAGCCAGCTTTTCGACAAGTATCGAGTGTCTCTTTGAATTCCTCTTCCGTTTCACCGGGAAAGCCAACGATGACATCCGTGGTAATTGCGGGCTCACAAAGGGACTCACGGAGTAATTGGCAGCGATCTAGGAACATTTTCGTTCCCCAGCGACGACGCATTCGCCTCAGAACACTGTCGCTTCCACTTTGAAGACAGAGGTGTAGATGTGGGACAATTCTATCTCCATAGTCCTTCATGACACTGATCAATTCTCGGGTGACTTCAGTTGCCTCGATACTGCTGAGACGAATCCGAAAGTTACTGGAGATTTTGCAGAGATCTCGAAGAAGATGAGCAAGGCGGATCCAATTTTCACGTGGCTGATTGCGATTCCAATCCACTCCGTAGTGTCCCAAGTGGATTCCTGTCAGAACTACCTCGCGGTGACCGGCATCGGCTAACTGTTTTACCTCTTCAAGAATATGAGCTTGCGGACGGCTCGCGAGTTTCGGTCGCACATGCGGAATGATGCAGTAGCTACATCGCAAAAGGCATCCGTCTTGAATCTTGACATACGCGCGATGGCGTCCAGAGAATCCGTCTAAGCCAGTGGGGACATCGATCACTCCAAATCTTGACATCAAGTCGGGGAGTTCACGCTTGTCTTCCACCACTTCCACCACCCCAGGCAGCTGGGCGACTTCTTGGGGTGCGCGGGTCGCGTAACAACCCATGACTACAATTTTTGCGTCGGGATTGTCACGATGCATTCGCCTGACCACCTGCCGGCTTTTTGCATCTCCTTCATTGGTGACCGTACAGGTATTCACGATACAAAGGTCAGCAGATTCCTGCTCACCGCAATCGCTATACCCTGCTTTCTGAAGTCCCTGACGGACTAACTCAGTTTCGTATTGATTCACCTTGCAACCAAGAGTTGCAACTCGAAGTTTTGCGCTCATTTTTCTTGTTTTGCTTCTTCGCTCTATTCGATCATGGACGAACCAGAGTTTTTATTCGACGGCGGGTTCGATCAAGGCGGCCATACTGCCTTTGCATCTCGCCACGAGTTCATCTTTTCCAAAAGCTTGAATCTGATCTCGCTTTAACTCAGCATGTTCTCGGGTAGTGGTCAAACAGATCGCCCGGCCCGCCTTATCCACCTCGCGGGCTATCTGATATCCAGCTTCTATGGGTAGACGAAACAGCAGTTTCATCATTAGCACTACATAATCGTAACTGTGTTCAGAATCGTCCAGAAGGATCACATGGTACCTGGGCTGCTTCTGACGTTTTTCACGCTTCTCACCTTTTGACTTCGAGCTAGATTCTGTCGTCGTTGTCACTTGACTTTGCATGGGGCTGTCGGTTCCTTGCGACTCGATTGCGTTGATGACTACCCAAGCCGTACCTCATCCGTGGAAGAGATTCGCTAGATACACTTGAGATGCTGACTCAGGCGAGGACGACTATGGGGTCTGACGGTCTTCGATTTTAATATTTTAACGATTCGATTCATGTAGTTGAAAGCAGTCATCCACCAATTCACCGAATTCTCTCTGCGCACTCGCAGTATGAAATATCCGTGTCCACTGCATGGGTGTTTTGAAGCCAATCCAATTTTCGTCATGAGGGCAATTCGGTATCGGGCCACGATTGATCACCTGCGAGGTGAATCGGTTTCCAATCGATTTTACCCATATCCGTGAATCGAACGATTTTGGATCATTAGCTGCTCGATCCGATTAGCAAATCCGCTTCCGCCGATCGGACAGTACAACGCTGAGCCCGGGTCTTACTCTCAAGTCAACGCCCCCGCTCTCGCGAGCTTCACGATCAACTTCCCCGGGCATACTTACTCGCCTTCGGTCTGTATATTGTAGCGCCGGGGCGACAAGATCTGCAGTCCTTGGGTATCATTATTTTCAGGTATTCAAATAAAGTGACGGGCACAGCGGGGCCATGCTTCAATTTCAAAACCACGGGATTTTACTCGGGTTTGGGAAGTTGCGATGTGGTTGATCAGGGGCTCGAGTGAAACAGGAATCATCGATGACAGCTTTTTCAAGCATACTGGACACACTGAAATCTGCTTCTGAGGTTCATTTGCAGGATTTGGTGGAATGGTTGCGGATCCCGAGTATCAGTAGTGATAGTCAACGGTCGGGTGACGTTAGAGCTGCCGCGGACTGGGTCATGCAAAAATTCACTGCTGCCGGTCTGGAGGTGGAATTGATCCCTACTGATCGACATCCCTTCGTTTATGCTGAGACAGAAGCTGTCCCGGGAGCTCCAGTGGTAATGGTTTATGGACACTATGATGTCCAACCTGTGGAGCCTCTTGATGAATGGATTTCTGGGCCCTTTGACCCGACTATCCGTGATGGAAATCTTTATGCGCGTGGTGCTACCGATGATAAAGGACAGGTGTTAACACACATCCAAAGCGTATGCGGATGGCTCTCTACCCAAAATCCTCTTCCTCTTCAGATCAAGTTTTTGATCGAGGGTGAAGAAGAGGTTGGAAGTGAAAGTCTGGAAGAAAGATTACCCGCACTTAAGGAGCGTTTAGCATGTGATTGCGTCGTCATCAGTGACAGTAGTCAATATGCAGATGGTCAGCCGGCAATCACCTATGGGCTGCGCGGGATCGCTACTTATGAACTGAGTCTTCGTGGACCCAGCCAAGATCTTCATAGTGGATCCTTTGGCGGTGCGGTAATGATTACCGCGGTTGCGATTTGCCTCGTACTTTCTTAAATGGTGGAGAGTGAGGGTAGAATTCAGATCCCGGGCTATTATGACCGTGTCCGACCCTTGGACGATTCTGAAAGGCAGCAGTGGAAACAACTGCCACAAACGGACAAGGACTTCGCTGACGCCATCGGTGTTGATGCCCTTTTTGGAGAGGCGGGTTATTCAACGGATGAAAGACGGTGGGCGCGTCCGACATTCGATATCAATGGGATCACTTCCGGGCATCAAGGAGAAGGAGTGAAAACCATTATACCTGCCTCGGCAGCTGCCAAATTCAGTTTCCGGCTTGTACCGGATCAAGATCCCACAGAACTCACTTCTGCGATTGAGGGGCATTTGGAGAAAGTGATGCCTGCAGGGATCAAGTGGGAGCTAACACCGGATCATGGGGCCCCCGGAATGCTAGCTTCCACCGAGAGTCCATTTGCGAAGGCGGCCACTGAAGCGATTGGAGCAGCAGTCGGGGTTGAACCGGTTTTGATTAGAGAAGGAGGTTCAATTCCAATTGTTACTCGATTTCAGGAGGTCTTAGACTGTGATTGTCTACTGTTAGGGTGGGGATTATCCGATGATAACGCCCATAGCCCAAATGAAAAATTTCGAGTTCAGGACTACCAGGATGGGCTTCTGGCCTCGGCTGTTCTTTGGGATATCAGTGGGAAGTTGAATTCTTTAACAATAGATGAAAG
>JAAXIK010000088.1 GCA_012270385.1 Rubripirellula sp.
GAGTGAGTTTCCCTTCTACGACAGTGATGATTGACACCCCTGACACAGATACAGCGAGCGCAGAGGAAGGAGCTCCCTCTTCCACTCTTCCCACGATCCGGCCAACCACAGAAGCCAAGGATTTAAGCAAGACCGAATCCAGTGTGGGGGAAACTATATCCGCGCAGGAACTGATTGATTTCTTGGCGGTTACGGATCGAGACATGCAAGATATTTGGGGGAAGATGCAGCAGATCGCGTGGGGCAGAGAAGAGTTGATACGAATTGCCAAGCTAAAACTGCAAGCTTCTAAACATCTAAGAAATCATTCCGACGCAACCGAGACGCAGATGTCTCTCGGTGCGAGAGGTGAGCTTCAGGCGTTATCTCATCTGGCATCCTTCAATGACACGGGCGCGGCGGCGAATCTAAAGCAAATCGCTGAAGCAAATCTTTCCTCGGCTGACAAAAGCTTAGCCTCAGATAGCCGACTAGTCCTTATTGGGTTTGCCTTGGAAAACTTAAAGCAAGGTAAAAAAGCTGCGACCGAGAGTTTGATGGAATTGATAAAGGCGATTCCAAAATCAACAGCATCAAATGATGTTCCCACTCTGATGGTACTTGGACAAGCGAGGGATACCTTAGCGGCGTATGGTGACCAAGCACGGGCGGGTCAGATTAGAGAAAAGATCCTTGATCTGTACCAGGATTCAAGCAATCCAGAACTTCGCTCCGCTGCTAGTGATCTCGCGAATCACGTTTTCTACGATAATCTCGAGACGTTACTCACTTCAGCGAGAGCAGGAAACGACATCAACTTGGATCAGTGGAATCTCGCTGCCAAGACCCTTCTCCAACAAACCACTGACATGAAATGCGTGAGATACCTGGCGAGTGCAGCGATGCAGTGGGAGGAAATGGGACGCAGAGATATGGTGACGGCCACTTTTGAACTTTTGAAACAAAGTTTTACCGATCCGAACACCAATACATCGAGCGAAGTGCAAATTGCTTTTAGCGCCTATCAGGCAAGGCAAAACATCATCAACACCGAATTCAGCTTCGATCTACCCGCTCTCAACCAGGAATCGCTCGACGAAGAGGATTACAAGGGAAAAGTAATCCTTGTGCCATTCTGGACAGTGACCCTGCCGCAATCACTACAATTGATGAAGCGACTGGAGTCAATTCGCGCTGATTTCCCAGACAATGTAGAAATGCTGGGCATCAATTTAGATAGTGACGAGCGACTGCTGAATGAATTTTTAAATCAGAATGCATTACCCTTCCAAAATCTACACGCCCCGCCGGCCCCAGGAAAAAATGGATTGAATGAAACCGCCGTCAGGTTTGGAATCACTTCCATGCCATTCCTTGCAATCATTGATAAAAACCATAGGGTTGCAGCCATCAACTTTACAGGACAGGGCATTAGGAACACGGTCGTAGAACTCATCAATGGATCATCAACTGATCGTGTAGAAGACAATCCGTAATCTGACGACTCGATTTTGGAGACAAGAAAGCATCTGTGAAGGGTTCAAGCAGAACTAGAACTACAGGAAAGAAGAAACTCCTGCCAGGATTGCAGGCGATCTGCACAAATCACCTCTGACCTCTCTCCTCGGCAGACAGCTCCACGAACAGCATAACAGTCTGGAACAAAATCAAATTGGATCAACTTACTGATCTCCAGCTCTGTGATTGAGCCTGCCATTGCAAACCACATACCCTTTCGCTGGCATAAGGATCTCAACTCCTTGAGTTGATCCATGCTTAGGAAATCAAGGGAAGATCGACCATCTTTAGTAAACGTATCGAGTAGACAGTGTCGAAATCCATTTTCCGCGGCCGACTCAAAGATGGTGAGCGGATCGATTGCCTCAGCAAGACGCCAATCCGCATAAGCGACGGCAACGAGTTCAATTTGATTATGGAGTCTGCCACGAAGCTCCTCCCAATGCTTCACTAGCCGATCCCACTGGTGACATTGGGAAGGTCCTGCTTAGGCAAAGTGAAAAGAGGGTGGAAGTGAACTCGCTACTTCGTGTGCCTCATGGAATTCACCCAGGGCGGCCGAAAGCATGGGTTTACCTAGAATGGCTCTACTATTTTTCTGATCTTGCCAGTGGCTAGAACTTGCAGCAATTTCATTCCAGATATTGATGCTTGTTGGTGATAAGGGTCCGAGGGATGGGTTCTTCAAATCGACGATTTCCACACCAGCCCGCACAACCATTTCAAACTCAGCTTTATCTTGCACGCTGACGAGGCAGGTTGGAGCAAGTTGATTGCGTCTGTAATTATCTTCCCTGTGATTGCTCGACATCACGATCTATTTGCGTCTCGAATCCATGGCGGCATGAGTTTGTGCAGATTTCAACCTACCCAAAAGGTTGCACAAATCGGGTGAATCTAGGTCTCACCCCTCGCTCATCTTATCACTAAAAGCCGGTGGAAAGTCAGCGTTAAATCACGCGATCACCTGAATAACCTGTTGGCCGATTAGGTTGAGCAACGTAGATTACACCGACCTAGGTAACGCCCATACTTCCTGCGACCAGCTGGATAGACTTTGCAATACGACTCAATCAACACTACCGAAGAATTAGCTGAGTTTTGTGAGGCAATCTCAGAAGAACCGGTGATTGCGTTTGATACGGAGTTTATCTCCGATGACAGTTATCGACCGAAACTATGTCTAATTCAGGTTGCGACCGCCAAACATCTGGCAATCATTGACCCGACGACCACGCAGGACACGGGTGCATTCTGGAATCTGCTATCCACGCCTGGCAGAACAGTCGTTGCCCACGCTGCAAGGGAAGAATCCAGATTCTGCTATCGTTTTAGCGGCAAACCCATCGCAGGACTTTTCGACACACAACTCGCTGCGGGTTTCATCGGCCTGGAGTATCCTGCTTCACTCGCGACGCTTGTTCAGAAACTAGTAAATAAAGTCCTACCCAAAGGGGAAACGCGAACGGATTGGATGCGGCGCCCTCTCTCGAGGGCTCAAATCCAATATGCATTACATGACGTCACTGACCTGATCGAAATGTACACTCAACTGAATGCACAAGTTCAACAGCTTGATCGCGTCGAATGGCTTGAGGAAGAGACAGATCGCTTACAACAGAAGGTGATTGATGGAGAGACGCAAGAGAATTGGCGACGGGTAAGCGGTTGTTCAGGGCTGAAACCAAGACAACTCGAAATCGTCCGGCAGCTTTGGAAATGGCGAGAGTCAAGAGCACGAGAAAGTGATCGCCTACCCAAACGAGTCCTTCGCGATGATTTGATCGTCGAACTTGCTCGCCGCGGAACCACCGAGGAACAAAAAATAAAAGATATCCGTGGGATGGAACGCCGGGGACTGGCAGATCAATACGCTGCGATTGGAGCAGCGATTCAAGCCGGTTTGAACACACCAGACAATGAATTACCTCAAAGGCCCCGCGGAACCCGTCGAGTGGTTTCGCCGATGCTTAGCCAATTCCTATCAACATCCATTGCCTGTATTAGCCGCCAACAAAAACTTGCACCACCGATTGTGGGTAATACGGAGAATGTACGAGAGCTACTCGGTTATGAACTTGATCGTCGACCGAATGATCCTGTCCCAGCCTTACTTAAAGGCTGGCGAGGAGAGATTGTGGGCAAAGCGTTTCGCAAAATTCTTGCTGGCGAACTCGCAATCCGTGTTGCGGATGTAAACGAGAACCAACCGCTCGAATTTATCGATTCTTGAAGCCGATTCGCACAAGCGCCTCCCCAAAGCCAACGGGCATAGAAAAAGCTGCCCAATCAACGATTGGACAGCTCAATTTATTTCTCAGCCAAAGTCTTTCATGGCTCTTCTTGAATAATGAGTCAGCATCAAGATTATCGACGGAGCCGCTCGGAGCTGCGCCGACTGACGCGTTCACCTTCTGGGCTCATGTAGTGGGTTGCCTCTTCAGCAACTAAAACCGTATCGCCCGAGCGAATTTCGGCTCGAAAACGATGATGACCCGCCCTGTCGGCTTGGGCAATCACTCTCATTCGTACTTCCTCTCCCGCACCGATCCTTGGAATCGGATCGAAGAGAACCTGCCCCGTCATCACTTGGCCACTCTGACCCTCAATACGATGCGGCTCGACACCATGACTAAACTGCGCGATAGCCCGAACGTCCGTCGCTTCTTTACTGCCGCGATTGCGAATGACGATCTCATAAGGAACATCTGTACCAATCGGTGCCGGTGCCACGGGGTCACTTACGCTGAGCACCAAGTCGGCAATTGATTCAACCCTTGTAGCGATGGAGACCGCAGCAGCTCCTGCCGCACTACCTCGACAATCAAAGGATAAGAGGTGTTCACCTGTCGCATCCATGTTGCATTGACACTGGTAAGTCAAAATCGCCCCAGGTGAAAGCTCGTCAAGATTCCAACTCAAAAGTTGATCTTGCTGTGTTGCTCCTTCGATCCCACCAAGGTATCTGACGCCAGCAGGTAGTCTCAAACTGGCGACAATCTGATCACTGGCGGCGTCGCCGTGATTTTGAATCTGCAGGCTGTAAGCGCCCTCGGTATTTTGATATTTGACCTGTGGTCCCGTGAGAACCGCCTCAAGCTTCGCAGCCGAAACTTTGATGGTTTTCTCAGCGTCAGCTCGGAGAGATAGATCACCAGCAGCTAACCCGTGGATCTTCAAATCACCGTGATCCTTGGCTGTAAGTTCAATGTCAAACTGTGCTTCTTTCCCGGGTGGAATATCCGCAATTTTCTGACTCTGGGGAGTCGCTGAATTTGGGGAAAGTGTAAAGACGACGTTGGAAGCCGTTCCATTACCCGGATTCAAAACTCGAACCTTGTAGGTTTGTGATTCTCCAAAGACCACTTCATCCGGTCCCTCAATCGTGAGGTTGAGTCGTGGTTCACGAACTTGCACTCGAGCAACACTCTTCTGAGGAATCAGCGTAAAATCGATATCGATGTCGTAGTTTCCACTACGTGAATCGATTAGATGTAGTTTAAT
>JAAXIK010000003.1:0-3323 GCA_012270385.1 Rubripirellula sp.
GGATAGGGGAGATTGGAAGGAGTTCTGCCTCCTTATGGTCAACTACTACGATAAGTATTTCCAGAAGGCACTCGAGAAGCGCGCCCCTGAAACATTCGAGAGAATCAAGTTAATGAAACCCGGGTTGCTGGAGTCAGAAACAGAACTCATCGAACTTGCCGAAAAGATGGTCAACCAATCCTTGGCTACTGGGGATCCCAGCATAAACTAGACGGGTCGGTTACACGAAAAAGCTAGTGCTAGATCCCACCGACCTTTTCTTGTACTGACAATTGATTTCTCTAACCCCGACATCCAAAGACCGCCCATCAGATCTGTTGCTAAATTGTGGGCGATTGGTGAATTGAATGCCTTTGCTTTGTGTAACCCAAAAACCTCGCTTAGCTTCCCTATGATGAACCGATGCATCCACACGTATTTATTCGTAAGTCTTTTGTTTCTGGCCCCTGCGGTTTGCTTGACCGCCTCAGAGACAATGAAGCTTAGTGTTGACTGCACAATACCCAAGCAAGGTTACGTTACCTCAAGCTGTGTGATCCCCGTTGATGCTAAGGAGATTCCACAGAGCATCGGCCTTTGGTATCCAAAATGGGTTCCAGGGTCTCATGGTCCTGGAGGACCGGTTGCCAACATTGCAGGATTGGTGGTGAAGGATCGTGCGGGCAATCCGCTTGAGTGGAGGCGAACGCCCGGCGAGGTCTACAGAATTGATGTGAACGTACCAGGCGGGGTGGATCAACTGGTTGTTGATTTGCGTTATATCGTCAATCAACCGACGACAACCTCTTTTGGACATGACTGTTTTTTCGGAAGAACGATTGGAGTGATTAGCCCGAGTTGCCTATTGCTCTATCGGGATGGCGTCGATATCGATCAACAAAAGGTCGAACTTCGTGTGGAGATGCCATCGAGTTGGAGGGCCGCGAGTGCCATCGCCGAGATACAGTCTCCTGAACAACGATCAACTGAGAAAGAGGCGTCCGTTTACCAGTGCGAGGAGGTCACGTTAAGGGTGCTTTTAGATAGCCCAATCATGTTGGGTAAGTATTACCGTGTTGTGGAACTTGCGGATGCCGATGGGATTTCTCCTCCTCATTCTTTGCATCTCTTCAGTGATGGGGATGATCGGAAAATTCTGGACGAGAAAATTGTCGAGCGTTACAGGGAGATGGTGCGTCAGACTTCATTGCTGATGGGAAGTCATCCTTTCGACCGATTCGATATCCTCCTTGGGATCACAGATCAGTTGCCAAAGAATGGTCTGGAGCACAGTCGTTCTACATTCAATGTTCTTCCGACAAGCGTTATGCGGTCCATCGATTCATTAAAGGGTTGGGATCGGCTCCTTGTGCCGCATGAATATCTCCATGCATGGTGCGGTAAATATCGCAGGCCCTCTGGGATGGTGAAGTCCGATTTTCATACTGCTAAGGACACCGAACTCCTGTGGGTTTACGAGGGATTAACGCAGTATCTCGGTGAACTGGTTGAAGCCCGCTGCGGGTTGATGAAGCAAGATGAATTTGAGGCAAGGTTATTCGTCGAACTTCGTAATGCTATCCATCAAGACGGACGAAAATGGCGCACGTTGGCTGATACGGGTGCGGCATCTCATATCCTTCGATCGGGCAGCAACCGTTGGGGAGAACTGCGGCGAAGTCAAGATTACTACATGGAAGGAATGTTGTTTTGGTTAGAGGTGGATGCTCGACTTAGATCGTCGAGCGATCAGAAAACATCTATCGATGATTTCTGTCGATTGTTTTTTAAACGTAATCAACCTTTAAAAAGTCCGCATGGGTACGATCGCGGTGAAGTGGTGGATACCCTGAACCAATTGCTCGAATATGACTGGGATGGATTAATTCGCCGGCGGATTGAAATGGTTCAAGAAAACTTCTCGCCTGAGGTCGCTGGGCTGCTTGGTTATCGCATGGAATTCGGGGAGGAGCGACAGGCAGTTCCACCTGGAACCTTCCGGGCGAGGGGTGGAGGAGATTTTCTTGATTCACTGGGGTTGGTTGTTTCTGGAGATGGCGCCGTCACACGTGTAAAGCTAGATAGCGTCGGAAGCCAGGCGGGGCTTGTGCCAGGCGATAAGATTATCACGGTGGGCGAACAGTTATGGTCCCTTGAGGCGATGACCAAATCAATACGAGATTCCCAAGCTGATGGCGGAGTCAAACTTACCATCAGTGAGGGAGGTAAGGTCAAAGAGGTTGAATTGCCCTACTCACATGGAGCAAGGTACTGGCGGTTAGTGCCCATCGATCCGGACATCACCCTCTTAAAGCAAATTCTTCAGGCTAGGGATAATTAGATCTCCTCGCAGCCAACGCGAACAATGGAGCTCTACTGCTCAGGGGTTTGCAGTGCTAAGAGCTGGTCGTTGATCTGGTTTAGGTCTGCTTTCATTCGGCGGAGTTGTTGAGCGAGAGCGAAGAAACATACCGGAAGAAAGGTCATGACAATATGAATTGCATCGCTTTCCAGACCGTGGCTTGTTGCGTAGAGACGATCGCCTAATTGCAGCAGGGCAAGGATCGTAATGAAGATTGCAACTCCCCAGTCTTCCATTTTTTCTTTCATCTTGTTTATGCCTAATAAGAATCAGTGGTGAGTGTTCTGCTGCCCGGGGGTTAAGGATAGTCAAGCGCATCCGCATCTTTCAAGACTTCCTAGTGATGGAACCCAGTGTTATCTTGGGTGTGTTGGGCTTCTCAGTTTTTTAACTATGAGAGTGATCATTGAAATCGCTTCGTCTCTGGATCTGGGGATCGCTGTATTCGCTCCATCTGGTCTCTCTGGATGTTTTGGGAGTTACGGTTTCGTGGCTGTTACTGGTTACCTTAACCGTGACTGGTGAGTTTCCTGACCCGCATCAAGTGGGGATGATCGCGAGCGGTGTTTGGGTTGCTTATACATGCGACCGGCTTATGGACGGTGCTGTGTTGAATCTTAGTCAACCCCATTCAATGCGTCACCGTGTGCATCAGCAGTACCGTTATAGTTTGATGGCAGTGACTTGTGTTGTCGTGCTGTCGATGATTTCTCTCATGTTGGTCATGTGTTCAATGATCGAGGTGATTGCTGGTTTACTGTTGATCGGATTGATTGGAGTTTATTTCTATTTCACGCAATTACGACGAGCGGGGCGATTCCGCTTTGAGAAAGGACCATGTGTCGGGCTCCTGCTTGGGTTAGCCGTTTCAATGCCAAGCCTGTTGGGCTGGAATTATCTAGATCAACGGCTTTCGAGCTATTCATTTGTAGTTGCTTTGTTCTATTTAAACTTCTAAGTAGTCTCTTACCTTGAAATGAAG
>JAAXIK010000003.1:3333-4995 GCA_012270385.1 Rubripirellula sp.
GATTGAAGACACCACGAAGCGCGGTCATGATTTTAGGGTTTAGCTATCCTTCTCAGTTTATTTAATGTTTCTTGGGTACGGTTGGCTGTGGCAATGTATCCCGAGCCCCCTGGCCATGGCGACTGTTTTGAGTTCGTTGTGCCTGATGACTTTGGTTCTGCAAAAGCAACTGTGGCTGTTGGATAGTTGCACTGGGGATTTCACGTATCATACGGTTTACAGTTTTTTCGCTGACCTTTCGTTGAGCATTCCGGCTGTTGTGGTACTCGTATGGCTATGACGCACGATCACCCTGAGGCTACTGAAGCAGAAAACGGCTACGATCGGTTATCTCGATGGTACCAATCGCTCGAGCGTATGCTGTTCGGATCCGCTCTGACGAGGGCACGGTATCAGTTGCTCGATCGTCTGCCGCAAGCAGACCGGTTGCTCGTGTTCGGCGATGGGGATGGCCGCTTGACCCGCGAAATCAGCCGACGGCGACCGGACTGTTCTATGGTTAGCGTGGATCTGAGCAGTGAGATGCTCAGACTGCAGCGTCAACGCTTATCCGGGGGAGGAGGTCATGGATCCATCGAACTCATTCATGCGGATGTGCGATCCATCAATTTGGACCCTAAGGACTTTGATGGGATTGTCTTAGTTTTCTTTCTCGACTGTTTTCGCCGTGCTGAATTGGAGGAGTTGCTTCCCTTGTGGCTCGCTACGGTGAAGTCCGGTGGCTTTGTGTATTTTGTAGATTTCATAATGCCTGAGGCAGGCTGGCGTGCCGTGCGTGGGCGGTTCATGTTATCGCTCATGCATTGTTTTTTTCGTTGGCAGACCGGCTTGGAGAATCGTCGCCTCGTTGATTTTACCGAGCTCTTCAAGACATTGCGGCTGGAGTGTATGGTAGAACACGTCTCCAGTCACGGATTGATTCGCTCTGCCATTTATCGAGTGTCTTGACCATTTTGAGGTTTCTGTCACGTTGAGAAATGGATGACCATATTGGTTCGATTCCAAAATACCTTGAGCAAGAGAATTTTTCGGAGTGAGTACCCTGAAAAACGTCGTCCAAATTGATCATCTAGTCAAGCGTTACAGGAACGTGGAAGCACTCGTTGATGTGTCGGTGAAGGTACCACCGGGGATCACAGGCTTGTTGGGGCCCAATGGTTCCGGGAAAAGCACGTTGATTAAATCACTTCTGGGTCTGGTTCAAGCGAATGAAGGCAGCGGCGACATAATGGGGTTCCCCTGGCCGAGTCAGGTTCGGGAGATACGGGAGAAGGTGGGTTACCTTCCCGAGGACGACTGCTATATCGCAGGTCTCAATGGGATTGAGTCCGTTGCCCTAATGGGGAACTTGTCGGGTTTGCCAAAAATTGAGGGGCTGCGCAGAGCCCACGAGATCTGCGAATTATGTGATTTCGGTGGGGAGCGATATCGGCATGTAGAAAGTTATTCCACAGGGATGAGGCAAAAGTTAAAATTTGCCCAAGCACTGGTTCACGATCCGCCGTTCCTTATTCTGGACGAACCCACTACTGGCTTGGATCCAGCACAAAGAGATTCGATGTTACGGCGGATCAAAACGCTCTGCTCCCAATATGGAAAAGCAATTTTACTTTCTACGCATATCCTCCCCGATGTCAAAGCGATTTGTGACTCCGTGATAAT
>JAAXIK010000473.1:0-21956 GCA_012270385.1 Rubripirellula sp.
TTGCTGTAAGCATGGCGGTCTAGCTTGGGCTGCTGCCATTTTTTAAGTCCTTCAACTTCTTCATTGACTCAGCTGCCCCAATCCTCGAATCACTTGGTGTCGGCACTTCTTCATTGTCGATTATCCTTCCGGTTGGTATTTCCTTTTATACATTCCAAACACTCAGCTACACGATCGACGTCTATCGCGGAGTGATCAAACCAGTAGAGAGTTGGTTGGATTTCGCTCTGGATGTCTCGTTTTTTCCTCAGCTTGTTGCAGGGCCGATCGTTCGCGCCAGTGAGTTCTTGCCTCAGTTGCAGCGAGTGCCTAGCTGGTCGCGAAGACGTTTCTATGGTGGTGCACAGCAGATGTTACGTGGGGCCATCAAGAAGGTCATCTTTGCGGATCGTCTTGCAGAGATGGTTGATGTGGTCTTTTCCGGGCCAGAGCTCTATAGCGGACTGACATTATGGATTGCAGCTTTAGCCTACGCGTGTCAGATCTACTATGACTTTTCTGGCTACAGTGACATGGCGATTGGTGCCGCAAAAATGCTGGGATATCGCTTTCCCGTCAATTTCCGTCATCCCTACCTTGCCAGTTCACTGTCTGAATTTTGGAGGCGGTGGCATATGACGCTTTCTCGATGGCTCCGTGATTACTTGTATTTTTCACTCGGTGGTAGTCGCCACGGGACGATGAAAACCTACAGGAATTTGATTCTTACGATGTTAGTGGGTGGGCTTTGGCACGGAGCCGCCTGGACGTTTGTTGTGTGGGGGCTTCTGCATGGTGTTGGCTTATCGGTTGAAAGGTGGTGTCGAACTCAAGGTAAGGTGTTCGCCAATAGGATGGGGTTGAGTCCTGATCCATTGGGTTTGAAGCTTTCATGGATCGGCTCCTTGGTTAACGCTATCTTTGCACTGGTCGTTGTGATTCTTGGTTGGATTCTGTTTCGCAGTGAGAATTTTGGCGCGGCGGCGATTTATTATGGTCGTCTATTTACATGGTCTGATGGGATTGATTGGTTTCCCCCCTTAGTCATCGCCGCCATCACCTGTTTAGTTTTCGAGCATCTTGCTTGGAATACACGCTTAAGGGGTAAGATGCGTTTGCCCTTTGACGCTTGGTACAGCCCGGTGCTAACGGTCGTCATGCTTTGGGTGCTCTTGCTCTACGTACCCAATGGGTTCAAGCCCTTTGTTTATTTCCAGTTTTAGTTTTCCCGAGCTCGCAGATTCTTCCACTCAATTTGATGATAGGGTGAAGTGACTTTGCGATAGGTCAGGCTCAGAGCAAGAATGGTTCCAAGTGCGATCGAAGCCGCGATCACAAACATAATCATGATTTGGTAGGCAACGGCTTGCATGGGGTCAGCGCCCGCGAGCAATTGTCCTGTCATCATTCCTGGGATGCTAACGATCCCAGCTACCGACATCGTATTGAGGATTGGAGTCATTGCAGCTCGTGCTGCTCTTCTCATTAGATCTCGACAGCTTTCCCAGCGTGTGGCACCGAGACATAGAAGTCCTTCAATCTGTTCTCGATTTTGCTTTAGCTCGCTGATAAATCGCTCGAGCCCAAGCGAAATGCCCGTCAGTGAATTTCCAAGCACCATGCCAAGCATTGGGATGAGAACGGAGGGGCGATACCAGGGCTCGGGTCTTAAGATCGCCAGAAGTGTGACTCCCGTTACCAGCCAACTACTTATCCAAATCGAGAAGATTGCCGTGCTGTAGATGGAGCGATAGCGGGTGTTGATTCTTCGCACCGCGGTAAAGCCAGCGACAACCGTCATGAATCCCGCCAAAAGAAAAACGGGCGACATCATGGTGGTCTCAAAGATTTGCTTCAGTACCAGACCCAGCAGAGTGAGCTGAATCACCATACGAAAAGAGCTGGTGATAAGCTGCTTGGCAAGTCCCAGTTGTAAGCAGAGTGAGACGAGCATGTTGATCACTAAAAGAGTCGACGCGATTCCAAGTTCCATCCAGCTCAGTGAGATTTCCTCGGCCCCTTGATTGAACGCTTGACCCAATAGGAAAACGGGTTCTCGAATGGTAATGGGATCCATTCGCAGGGGTGTAAAAGGTATGGAGCTCAACAAGGAATCTTGGCTCATGATTCTAAGCTCATTTCAAGTTTTCCTCGGTTCATCGAGATTTGCCTATTGCTGAGACGCGCGAGTTGATCTGCATGGTGACTTGACCAAATGAATGCTTTTGAGTCGATACTTGGGTTTTCAAACCATTGATCGACAGCGTCTTCAAACTTTGATCTGGCGTCTGAGTCGAGACCGCTGGTCGGTTCATCAAAGAGTATCACGTTGGGGTTCATCATGAAGCAACGAATCCATGCGATGATTTGTTGTTCCCCGCCGCTAAGTGTATCTGCGTTCTTGCGAAGAAAACCTTCATTTCGATCAAAGTGACTCAACTGCTGAATAGCGATTTCCTCATCATATATCTTTTCACTACTCCGCAAGGAGAAAGGAATTGCAAGGTTTTCCTTGACCGTCCCTTCAAAAATCACGGCACGCTGTGGTAAGTAGACAACGCGACTGCGATAAGACGGAATTTCTTCTGGCGTTAGGGTTTCACCACGGAATCGAAGCGAGCCGGATTGGTACGGATCTAAGCAAGCGATAGCTCTAAGTAGTGAGGATTTTCCGCTGCCACTCGGTCCGCCTAATCCTACGCGATCTCTCTCCTTTAGAGTGAGGTTGACGGAGTGGAGTACCGTCTGCTGAGTCGATGAATCAACGCGTGTGAGTTGCTCAACCTCAATGAGTGTCATGTTCTCCGAATTGGCTGGCAAATGGACTTCGGTCATTCTTTATCCAGTTCCATTGATGATTGACATAGATTCCTTGTACATCGTGTTCTTTTTATCTCGGTTGTGAAGCGTTACAGGCCTGGAACTTTGGTGTTCTCTTTCCACCCCTCTATGTGCGGCGTCGAAGTCCATTTTTGGTTGCTGTCTCCGTTAGTGGATCCTCCGGCCAAGCATGTTTCGGGTATCGCCTTTTGAGTTCTTTCTTGATGGATTGATACGTAGTTGACCAGAAGTTCCCAAGGTCATCCGTGATCTGCTGCGGACGACCATTGGGGCCGAGTAGGTGTAGTTGGATGGGTAGCTTGCCATTGAGGATTCTTGGGGTATCTCTCCATCCGAAAATCTCCTGAATACGGACTTCGATTTTGGGTGGCTTCTTATCCAAGTAAGTGATTGGAACAGAACGCGCACTGGGTATTGGAAGATGCAGTGGGGTGAGGCGATCCATTTCCAGGAGCTGCGAATATTCGTATCTGTTTTTTAGATGACAATGCCAATCGGCGTTCGCGAGTTCCTTCAGTGAAGTGGACTGTTGACACAGTTGAGTGACGATTCCCCTGTAGGTTTCATGGTTCACCTCTGCCAAGTCAATGTCTGGGAAAGCGCCCCGTATGAGTTTTATTCGAGTGGCGAAGCTTGAAACCGCATGGTCATCCGCAGGGATGACACGACTGAGGTCAGCCATCGCAGCATCCAATAGTAATTTCGCCACTTGAGGATTCGGATTACACGCTATCGGGATTTCCTGAAGTACTAGACCGTGGATCGAAAGTTGCCGACGGGCAGTAATTGCCAACTTATCCTTGTCAAACTGAAGCAATTCAGATTCTCTTAGATCTGCTTTATCCAACCATTCTCGCTTCAATCCAGTGGCGAGGCGGACCTTTGCCTCGGCTCCACTGGCCTGCATGTCAAGGCACAGGAATAAATCACTTTCATTCACATGACTGCTAGGAAGCAACTGCACGCCTTTCCCATTAGCCATCACTCCCCGAGTTCCTGAAGCTTGTGGTCTCTGTTCGCATCGTACTGGGTGAGACCCGGAAGTGCCTCCGCTCTTTTGTTTTGCTCGGGTGTTGCGATTTAGCGGATCTTGTGATCTTTTCTTCGCAAGCCGATCAGGAAATGCGCCGAGGAGAGTTTCCCGAAGACGAATCGCTGGGTGAGCGAGGTTCTGCGGGGTAGCTTTGTGTGTATGTGACTGCTGCGTATCCTCCAGCGGATTGCGAAGTGTCTGGTTTGCCGGTTCCGGGAGTGAGTCCGACGCTTGCGCCGAGGCCAAGTGACTCACCTCTTGTTGTAATTGCCTGGCGACCCGAAGCACTTGCTTGGCCACAACCGGGTCCAGTTGGTGGGCTGGCATCCCTTTATCGATCGCTTGGATTGCCTGGACTCGTGACCAAAGATCACATTGTCGAGTGGATGCATGCGTCTTTTCCTGCTCGAGTTGGAACCGTTGATCGGTTTGAGAATGAGAGGAGAAAACTTGTGAATCTAGTAGTTGCGATGAGCCGTGGGATTTCCCTGACGAAATCAGGTGAGAGTTGAAGTTGTTGTCGGTGAATGGATCCCGTTCACTGAGAAGTGCTGCTGCGATTGAAGCCTCCACAATGATTCCACGTTCGCTTGCATCAATCATCAACCTTGCAAGTCTGGGTGTGAGGGGAAGCTTTACCATTTGCCGACCGAGTTCCGTGATTCCTCCTTTTGAATCCATGGCTTTGAGCTGCTGGAGTAGGCGGATAGCATGTTCGACGGCGTGAGTGGGTGGTGCGGTCAACCACGGGAAGGCAGTGATGTCTCGCTCTCCCCAATGAGCCAGCGTGAGAATCACACTGCTGAGGTCACCTCTCAAGATTTCGGGAAGATCACTTTTTCGTCTCGATTTTTGGAGGGCTTGAGGCCAGAGTCGATGACAGGTTCCAGGGGCCGTTCTTCCAGCTCGCCCAGAACGCTGTTCAGCGGAGGCTTGCGAGATGGGCTGCAGGTCGAGTCTCGGAAGGCCTGTACCTGTGTCATGATTAAGTACTCTTGCTACTCCCGTATCAATGACAGATTCAACACCAGGGATCGTGATGGATGTTTCAGCGATATTAGTGGACAAAATGATTTTACGATGATTCGATCTCTTTAAAGCGAGTTGTTGTTTTTTAGGTGAGAGCGTTCCGTAGAGTTCATGGAATTCCAACCGAGTATTATCGGGAATTCTCTTGGACCAATCCTGTAGGTGATGCTTTACGCGTCGGATTTCGCCAACGCCAGGAAGAAAAATTAAAATGTGACCCTGAGTCTCGATTAGAAGTTGATCAAGCGAGGATGTGATTCGATCTTCAATTGGGTCGCGATTGAGATCTTGCTCATACTGGATCTTTACCGGATGAGTGCGGCCACTACTTTGGATGCTAACGGAGTCCTTAATGAATTCCGTTAAAGGTCCTGCATCCAGTGTGGCGGACATGATCACAAGCTTCAGTTCGGGACGGAAAGCTGTGCGGATTTGTTGAATCATCCCCAAGGCTAGATCCATCTCGATCGATCGTTCATGAAACTCATCTAAGATGACACAACCAACGGTTTCCAGTAGTGGGTCACGAATCAGTCGCCGAAGGAGGAGTCCGGTGGTCAGCGTGAGCAGTTCGGTCTTTGGGGAGTATCGACTATCAAATCGAACGTGATAGCCTATTTGATCTCCTAACGGCGTGCCCCTTAATTCGGCTATTCGCTGTGCTGTTGCGATCGCTGCAAGTCGCCTTGGCTGAACAACCAAGATCTGATTTTTCCCGTGGACGCCACTGTCCAAGATGGCAGGTGGGACCATGGTGGTCTTTCCGGCCCCCGGTGGAGCTTTGAGAATCACCGTTTGATCTTTCCCCAATGCACTCAGAAGTCCATCGAGGTGTTCCATCACCGGTAGAGATTCCTTGGTATTCATCTCAATGTGATTTCAGTTGGTGATCATCGAGTGGTTCTTGAAATCGTTGAGCGAACGGATCGGTGATGAGGAAAAACCCCCCACTCTACAGATGTCGCTTGGCAAAGGCGATGTACTGCTCCCAATCGTAGGTCGTCACATCGTGTTTCCCTGTACGGAGATGATATCCGATCGTTCCGGATCGGATGGCCTGATCCGCTTGCGGCATTTTCTCAGGCGGAGCTGAGCCACCCATTCCATCCGTTCCCAGTAGACGATAAACCTCATCCGCTTGAAGTGCTGAGAGGAATTCACCCTTCGGATCTGCCCAGCGATCCTCCGTTGCACTGGCAACATAAACAGCTCGCGGAGCGATCAGAGCAATCAATTGGTGTTGGTCGACCGGACAATCCCTTTCGTTCTCGTTGTAAAGCGGGTAGTTATCGCAGAACCAATGGGGAAAAGAGGTGTTGATGCGCCAGATGGTCTCTCCAATTGCTCTGCGACTGAGGGCGGCGCCACCACAACCAGAATTGTTGCTGATCACCAATTTAAATCGCTCATCACTTGCGCCCGCCCAAAGCGATGTTTTTCCGAGTCTGGAATGTCCGAAGACTGCCACACGGTTTCCATCAATCTGGTTGTCCTGCTGTAGGTAATCCATGGCACGGCTTAAGCCATAAGACCAACCTGCGATGCTTCCCCATTTTTCTTCATTCGGAATTGAACTTGCTTCGCTTCGAAGTGCCGAATGGACACCATTTTTAAACTGGTCGTCAAAGTCTGGATCGATGTCTCCGTAATAAATGGTGACCAGTGCGAAGCCGTGATCAATGATCAATTCGACTGGCCAGCGACTTGCTGCAACTCCTCTCGATTTTTCGCTGGATAAATTATTCTCGGTTATGCCAGATCGATTCCTCATCCAGTTTGAGTTCAAACTAATGCTTGGATCAGGATCGATGCTATGATTGCCCTGGAAGTTAAGGGTAAGGAAAGCAGGCGAAGCTTTAGCATCTTTGGGAGTGTAGATCAGCAGTCTCATCGTGACGGAGTCCGATTTCCCACCGAAGGTGACATCCACCTCTCGACGCAAGGCCTTACCTTGAATGGCATCCGTTGTGCTGATGACTTTGCTTTGAATTGGGCAGGCCTCGGGTGATCGACCGTAGACTTGCTTGGCAAAGAGGTCCATGAGTTCGGGTCGGCGTTTTTCTCGCCACTGTTGGGCGGTACTCACCGGTGTTCCATCCTGCATGGTCAGGATGGCGGGTAGCTCATATGCCGGAATCTTATTTTCGTCATAGTTGGCCACAAATTTGGTTTGACCGATGACGGGGCTCGTCAGCAGCAGGAGCCAAATCAAGTGGGGCAGAGAATTCAAGTAACCGTTTTTAGCTGGTTGCAGTGAGATCATGAGCTACCCCTATTGCGATTTTACAGGTTGGAATGCGAGCTCTCAGTAGGTGACATCTTTTGCGGCGCCACAGTGCTGAGACGACGTGTTCTCATCGCTTTGCACGTCGGGTTTCTGTTGAGCGCGTGATTATGCAATCACTTCACGAAGATGAATGAAGGTTTTGCCAAGTCGACCACCGTAATTACCCGCGCTAATCTTGTTGAGGCCGGGCGTTGTGGCTGCAGCGAGGATCGCGTTGCGAGTGCCTGCTTGCAGAGCCTCCAAATCCCTACCGTTCATAATGATTTCCATGATACTACCAACGCCCGCTGGCACTTTCGATCGCTCACCCAATTGCTCGCGGAGTGTTGGACAATACTCCGCGTAGGTGGCAGCGATTAGGAAGTCGTAGCTACTTCCGGCCTTGGAACCGCTTGATGCGATACCTCCGGGAAAGGTTGTGACTAAACCTTCGGTCGCTTCGGCAGCTTCCGCAGCTTTCTCAGCAGCTTCGAGTGCGACGGATTCATCGGGTCCGTAGAACCAGAGGTTGCCTCCCATCACACCATCCCGGAATCCAAACCTTCGAGAAAGAAAGAACTCACCTCCGAGGGTCGGGATCACCCAGCCTTTCTCTCCATGTCGTTCGTCTCGGAATTGATGACGGTCTCCAAACAGTGCAACTTTACGACCCAATTTGAAGTAGGGCTCTGTGTCCAAATGGTTAAAACATTTTGCCGTGGGGCACGTAAGGATGTTCTGGCTGATTCTGGCGAGCATCACTTTTTCTAGGTGCTTCTCGCGATTCTTGACAAATCGCGGCACATGGAACTGTACGACCGCCCCCGGGCGACCATCAGGCGTCATTCCCGATGCTGCTTGTTCTTGACTAATCCATTTGGACACACCCGCTTCGCAGTCGCACATGATGGTGCTCGAAGCGTGACCGGTCACTGCAGAGACGCAATGTCGGAGCCATTTATTGTCTCTGGCTGTGATCAGGATTTCGCCGTAGATACTTCGGAATCCCTCAGCGTAGGTGTCGTCGACTAGATCCGTTAGGTTTGTCATCTTGTTTTGTCTCAACCCTTGCGGCCAATCCCATCGTAAACGTTTGACTCGGTGACTACTTTGTCCATGAAGATGTCGTGAGACTGCATGGGAATCTCATCAAACATCTGGCATTCAAATGCTAAGGAGATGAGAGGGGTATCTGCCTTAGCGTTTTCCAGTAGCTTGTCATAGTAGCCTTTGCCATGGCCTGTTCGGCCACCTCTAGCATCGAATGCTACACCGGGAACCAAGATTAGATCCAAATCCTTGACATCCACATTCTTGGCTTCTACTTCACGCAGATCAGATCGTGGCTCAAGGATTTTGTACATTCCTGTTTCCAATTCCTCCATCGCTTCTAGGTGAAACAACTCCAGTTCACCATCAACGCAATAGGGGATCACAATGCTTTTACCACTTTCCAACGCTGCGGGAAGTGCGTGTCGGGTACGTGCTTCATCTCGCACATCCACATACCACATGATGCAATTCGCTTGCTGGTACTCTTGGAGTTGCATCACACGATCCGTGATGGCTTGACTCACGGAATCTTTGTCTTCTTGTGCCTTTCTGGCAGCGTGAGCGGCGGTGCGAATTTCGGTTTTACGTTCAGCAAGAGAATCTGTGGACATCACGTGCTCTCAGGGTTCAAAAATAAGAGGAGTATCAAGCAGTTGAATGTATCGAAGTTGTTCGTTGTTGCGTAGGGCTTGGAACCCTTACTCGCTCAATTCCAGCGAGACAAAGCGTTCAGCGGGTTCTTCCCAGATTTCAGGAGATTGTGGCTGATACGTTTTTGTCAGAAAACTCTCTCGAACCAGCTGTCTGGCTTCTGTCACGCCTGTGATCTGGCCTGTTCCCATCATCTGCATGAGTAGGTTGCCAATCGCAGTGGCTTCCACCGGTCCCGCAATCACTGGCCGATTGCAGGCGTCAGCGGTCATCTGGCAAAGTAGTTCGTTCAAGGAGCCACCGCCCACAATGTGAATCGTCTCAATGGGGTTCCCGACCAAGGTTTCAAGCATCCCCAAGCAGGATCGGTAACGCAACGCTAGACCTTCTAAAGCTGAACGGTAAAGCACTCCAGGCTCTTGAGTGCAAGGTTGACCCGTTTGGGTAGCGAGTTGATTGATCGCGTCCACCATGTCGGTGGGCGCCACCAAGGAAGGATCATCCGGATTGATGAGGATCTGAAAGGGTGGTGCTTTCTCTGCAAGTTGGACCATCTCTTCCCAATCGTGAGCACATTCCCGACGCTGCATGGATTTTCGGATCTGTTGGAAGATCCAGAGACCACCAATATTCTTCAGAAGCCGTGTGCTACCTGTGACACCTCGCTCGTTGGTGAAGTTCAATTCCGAGCAAGTCGAATTGATCTTGGGTTCAGCAACCTCGCATCCCATCAGTGACCAAGTTCCGCTGCTGATATAGCACCAAGTGGGGGCGGCTGGTGCGAAATCATTGGCGGGGACGGCCAGCACTGCGGATGCAGTGTCATGCGTCGCAGGAACAATCACAGGCACACCAGATAGACCCGTCGTTGCAGCAACGGATTCCTGAACTTCGCCCAGGGTTGTCCCTGGCTCCACCAATTCCGTGAATAGCTTCGACGGTAGATCAAACTTTTCGATGAGATCCCATCTCCAAGATTTGGTTCTTGGGTCTAGAAGTTGAGTGGTCGAGGCGTTGGTTGCTTCAATACTTCGTTTTCCTGTGAGTAGCCAATGGAAGAAATCTCCCATCATCAAGAATCCATCTGCAATCTCCAACGCAGGGTCATTGGCAAGTCTCGCAGCGAGTAGCTGATAGAGTGTTTTGATATCTTTGCAATCTAATCCTGTCGACTCACAGATCTATTCGCGAGTCACAATCTCAAATGCCCGTTCTGTCATTCCTTGGATTCGCTGGTCTCGATAGCATCGCGCGACCCATGTTACTTGGTCTGAGCCATCAACAAGCACGTAGTCCACACCCCAAGTATCCACACCAACAGATTCAATATGGGGATGCTCCGCTGAAGCCATCCTTAGTCCCTGTTGGATCTCTTTCCAAAGCCCCAACACATCCCACTGAAGGGATTGGTGAACTCGAACCGGAGAGTTCTCGAATCGGTGAATGACGTTGAGCTCCAGTTTTCCCTCCCGGAGTAGGCCGGCAATGACCCGGCCGCTGGATGCCCCTAAATCAACGGCCAAGTAGACGCTGTCGGCGTTCTCATTGCTTTGCATGAAATGGGTTCACTCAAAATGGAAGGAAGTCACAGAGGACTCGGGTGTCAGGAAGTGTTGCAGGCAGCCATGCTTGGTTGAAACGCTGAGTCATGCCGCGGCAAAGGGGCTATACCTAAGTTTCAGCATAGATTCTGGGCCACCTCGTGGCTTCTGGGCTGCCGCCTGGACGCGGGGCGTGATCCCGGAACAAGCTTCACAGCCCTCGGTGGTGCCAAGCGTAACGAGATTGGCCTATCGAAAAAAGCAGGTGTCAAAATGGGCAGGATGCGTCGTTTGAGGATCAATCTGTAGTTTTGCTCGCCCATATAGCCCTTTAGAGTGTATTTCGTGTCCTCACTTGGGCTGTTTTTGCTGCTCTCGGGATCCTTCTTCACCGAACAATCCTCGTCACGTCGAAATCCACCAATTTTTTTAAATCACGATTCTTCAAGGCTTTACCGCTTCGATCCAAAGTGCAGGGGAATGAAATCATCAATCTGCAGTTGACCGAGACCAGCAAGCACGTAATCTAACGTTACAAAGTTGGTTGTTTCGCCGAACCCTTTTGCGGTCCGAACAGTCTTGAGAAACGATTCAACTTTTTATTGCAAGTTATTGCTTGCAAAGGGTTTGCGTGAAATGAGTGGGTTGCCTACCCGCCCACGCGCGAATCGATTTTCTTCCGCAAGTTCGCCTTGTGTGAAGGTCTCAGATCTCAGCTTGCGGCCACGGGCTGACGGTTTGATCACGGATGGTGTAAACACTTTGTTAACCCATCAAAGATCTTCACAAACCGGGTGCATGATGTACCCGGTTGCGAACGCTTGCGACTCTCTCTGGAGTATGTTGACTCCTTGTTGAGGTTCCATTGAAATCACAAGAGTCGCTTAGGCTTCTCGAAGCAAAAGTGGATTCAGTTCCACTTCATTGCGTTCCATTGCTTCAATAAAGTCTGGCAAACTGGGTAGCATTGATTCGCTTCGCTTTATCTCTGACTTTGTCATCCAGAAGACCTCAGCTACTTCTTCAGGATTGGCTTTAGGACTTTGTTCGTCGCTGATCGATGCATACCACCATGCAAGATGGGTGCCCCAACTTGTTGTGTTTCTCCAGCAGAGACGAATCGGGGTCACATCGAGGTTTAGTTCTTCTTGCATCTCTCGCAAGAGTGCTTCTCTTTCCGTTTCCCCCTCTTCGATTCCTCCACCGGGAAGGCATAGTGTTCCTGGTGCCGTCACGGTTTGCGAGCGACGAATGACTAGCAGACGTTTGTCACGAAAGATCACTGCAACCACTCCTCTCCTTCGCGAAGGATCATTCAGATCAGGTGTTTCTCCGGGGGTAGAAGGGATTGGATCAGGCTGCATGTCAGTATATTCCAGTCATCTGCGGCCACTCTCTCGTGACGCTTGAATCGGCTTGGTCGATGTGAACACTTTCTTACCCGAGGCACGTCACCAGAGAAAGACAAATCGGTATTAATCTGGTACGAAGGTGTAAATCAAGTCTCTTGGTAAGTTGATGTAAACTAAGCGGTACTCCGCACTGTAAAAGATCAGCCAACCTGCGCGATGTATTTGTTTTGGATTGACGAATCAGGAGAGAGGAGGAGTTAAAGTCTTCCTTCCTGGTTTCTGCGGCAACTTTAATTTTGAGGTGATCTTGAGATCGTCGTTGAACCCCATCGAATTACCTGAGTCAGCAGCGGAAGCGGTCCGGATTATCCGGCAGCTAAACGAAGCCGGCTTCACGGCTTACCTTGCAGGTGGGTGTGTGCGAGATGCTCTTCTTGGCAAAGAGCCCAAAGATTTTGACATTGCTACCAATGCGAGCCCCGAGACGGTGCGAGAAGTATTTGGAAAATCTAGGACCCTTGCATTCGGGGCATCTTTCGGGGTGATCGGTGTACTTCCTTCTCGTCGCTCTCGAGCCAATTCCCAAAAGCATGCTACCGAAGTGGCGACTTTTCGGAGTGATGGAGAATACACCGATGGCAGAAGGCCCGACACCGTTGATTTTGGTGATGCCAGGCATGATGCAATGAGACGGGATTTCACAGTCAACGGCTTGTTTTATGATCCCCTTGCAGATCAGGTGATTGATTATGTGGGTGGACAAGCAGATTTGGCCGACGGATTACTCAGGACGATAGGCAATCCTGAAGATCGTTTCGGTGAGGATAGGCTGCGAATGTTAAGGGCGATTCGTTTTTCAGCATCGCTTGGTTTCAGGATCGATCCCGCCACAGAAGTCGCAATCGGCCAGCACGCTAAGGCAATTGCAATCGTCAGCGAAGAACGAGTTGGGTCGGAAATGCGGAGATTATTGGTTGCTCCGAAGGCGATCCATGGATTGAGGTCATTAGTGAGAACACATCTGGCAGCATCTGTATTCCCTGAACTGCTGGCCATCGATTTCGAGAGTTTGGAGAAACGAGTTGCGTTGGCTAGGGACGATGATTTTCGGTACCGCTTAGCAGCCATTTTGTCGCTGGTGGATAGTCCTCAAAAGTCACTCAAGGCTTTAGCCAAAAGTTGGAGATTGGCGAACGAGGAAGTACGCTCGCTTTCATCGTCTCTGCGTTATTGGCCTCCATTGCTCGAGTTCAACGATCGACCTTGGTCAGAAACCCAACCCATCATGATCGATCGTGACTTTGAGTTCATTCTCGACCTGGCATCGACGATTGCTGAGTCGCAAGCTGGCGATGGGCAAGAACGTGGGCGAGCGTCGATCCGTTCCGTGAGGGAGAGGACGAGCTGGCCAGCAGAGAAGCTCGATCCTCCATCCTTGCTCGGGGGTGATGACTTCAAGAGCATGGGGTTTCCTGCCGGCCCTGCCTATTCCATCGTGCTGAAGGAAATTCGCAATGCGCAGTTGGATGGACAGATCCTTTCCAGGGAGGAAGCCTGTCAATTTGCCAATCAAGCGTTTCAACGCCTGTCGAAAGCTCGGGATTGAGTGGTGATGGCTTGATGCCTGTATGAATGCCAATCCAGGGGACGTTTCGCAGGACAAAAGAATTCTGAATCCAAACGGATCGTGTTTTCGATGGAAACCCAGCGTGATCACCGATTGGGAACCGTGATCAGTCCTTTTTTCCGTTGTCCCTCATTAGGCAGTGCGGTCTTCGACTTGCAGAGAATTTGGCAGGAAGCCAATTTTCTGGGCCATTTTGCAGATGGTGTAAAGGAAGTCGCTCGACTGATCTTGACCACCGAGTAGCGATGGTATTAAACCTTTTTTACCGCATATCAGTGCGTCCTAATCCTGCTTGCAGCGAATCAAAAGCGGCCATGGGTAAGGATGAAAATGAAGCGGATTCGCCGCGATCAGGTCGGCAGCACCAGTCATAACCACAGACCAGCCAAGGAAGGTTGCCCGATGGTTCAAAACCCGAAAAATGTCCCTCTTTTGGACATCAATCGAAGTAATCAGATTCACCGCGACGAGTTCATTGAGGCTCTCACCGAGGTGGTGGATAGCGGCCGATTTCTATTTGGTCCTGACGTGGTTGCACTCGAGGAAGAAGTTGCGAAGTACAGCGAGTCGGATCACGCCATCGGGTGTGCTTCGGGGAGCGATGCCTTATTGCTAGCTTTAATGGCTTTGGGGATTGGCCCTGGAGATGAAGTGATTGTTCCCAGCTTCACCTTCTTTGCATCGGTGAGTTGCATCACTCGTCTGGGTGCTACTCCGATTTTTGCCGATATTCGGCCCGACACTTTTAATATCGATGTCGGACACATGGAAAGTTTGATCACTGACCGGACCCGCGCGGTGATCCCCGTGCACTTATTTGGTCAGTGTGCTGAGATTGATCGTATCTGTCAGATCGCTGCTGAACACGACATCCCCGTCATTGAAGATGCCGCTCAAGCTATCGGTGCGGCTTATCATTCCCGACCAGCGGGTAGCTGGGGATTGGTAGGCTGTTTTAGTTTTTACCCCACGAAAAATCTGGGGGGTATGGGCGATGGCGGGATGATGACCAGCGGAGATGAGGAGATGGCAGATCGATTGCGTCTCTTCGCGGGGCATGGAATGAGGCCCCGTTATTATCATCAAGTCGTGGGAATCAACAGTCGACTCGATACCTTCCAAGCCGCAGTACTTCGAGTCAAGCTGCGGCATCTGGGAGACGCAGTCGAGAAACGTAGTGCCATTGCGGAACGCTACAACGGCTTATTGAAAGACCATCAGCTTGTCGGTGAAGATCAACTCACCCTGCCCTTCGTGGACCCGAGTGCGTTCCATGTTTGGAACCAATATTCCATTCGAGTCGCTGGCGGTCAGCGCGATGCGATGCGAGCTCATCTCGCGGAGCAAGGAGTCGGCAGCGAGATTTACTATCCCGTTCCCATGCATCAGCAAGAGTGTTTTCAATACCTCGGAGTGGATGGGAGTTCACTACCTCAAACCGAACTCGCAGCCGCTGAAATTCTGAATCTTCCCATCTTTCCCGGTCTAACCGATTCAGAACAGGAGCGTGTGGTCGATTCGATTTCGAGTTTCTACCATCAGTCAGCGCGTGCTGCTGCTTAGATCCCTCACCGATCTTCCTCTGAAAGTCGCTTGGCGAGTTTCAAAAGCGATTTTTTGATCGAGGTCGCATCCAAGATCGATCCTCGTTTGGGACGCACAATATAGTCATACCCATTGGGTATTTCATGTTGCTGCGTGCGGAAAGCTTCCCTGATCAATCTCTTCCAGAGGTTGCGGACGACCGCGTTACCCGTTTTTTTGGGAATGGTAATCCCAATTCGCGATGGGGAATCTGGATCGGTTTGGATTGCACACACCAAGAGAAGGTGATCCGCTTTGCATTTTCCAGCACGTAGGATTTTTCCAAATCGCATTCCGCTGGTTACCCGTTGCGACTTCCGAAAACGTAAAAGGCGACTCCTATTGGAGGTTGGCTTTCGGCCGTGGGGTTTTTCATTGGTTGGATTGATATTCATTTGAGCTGGTGAACACCTTGCCGTTTAGAACGAGAGTGCCGCTCTGGAGTTGAACGGATTTCGCTCATCAAATTGCTTGGCCAATTCCTTCGAAGCATCATCCAATTCCTTCGGTAATTGAATCTGCAGCGTGACAATCAAATCACCGGCAACACCGTCTCGTTGTTGAACGCCCTGCCCTTTCAACCTTAAACGCTTTCCGCTGCTGCTCCCTGCGGGAATGGAAAGTGTGACGGATCCGTTCGGAGTTGGGACATCGATTTTGCTACCGAGCGCTGCTTCGCCAAAGCTGATTGGCAGGTTGAGTTCAAGATTGCGATTATGCCTTTTAAAGTGAGGATGAGAGGACACCTTCATGATCAAAATCAAATCACCCCGAGGGCCTCCAAAGCGGCTAGGTTGACCGCGATCACGAAGGCGTATTTTGGAGCCATCATCCACACCCGCCGGTATGTTGACGGCAATTTTTTCCTGCTCGAGATAGAATTCAGTGGTGCCACCTCGGACCGCTGTCTCCAGTGGAATCTCAATCTCGTATCGAATGTTTTCACCCTTCGGTGGTGGGCCAGCCTGTCTTTGGCCTGGGTGTCGTCCTCCCCTTCGGCCTCCACCTACGAGTTGTTCAAAGAAATCCCCAAACCCATCGAACTGGGGTTGGCCACCACCTCGCCCAAAAATCTGTTCCAGATCCAAACCATCAAAACCGCCTGCCCCGGGATGGAAACCTCCACCCCGAATTTTCTCAAAGTCGGCACCATATTGATCATAGGCAGCCCGCTTTTCGTCGTCGCTGAGGACATCATAAGCTTCTTGAACACGCTTAAAGTTATCTCTCGCGACTTCATCATCGGGGTTTTTATCCGGATGATATTTCAAGGCCAGTTTGCGATGTGCTTTCTTGATATCTGCCTTCGAGGCATCACGACTGAGACCGAGGACTTGGTAAAGATCTTGGGACACGGAACGATCCGTTTTCGTCGGAGGTGGATGAATCTATCTGTACTTCACTGTACGCTTCGGAACTTTAACCACTTCACCCACGGATTTGTAAGTCCTTACGCTAATCTGCATCCACTTTTCTCGTGTTTTGCAGTGGTTTCGGGCGTATTACGCAGGCTCAGTCACTGTCAAGCAGACAGGAGCAACTCGATGAGAGCTCTGCATGCAAATCGTGAACCAATCCGATGTTGTCACTGGTTTCTGATAACAAAACACTTTTCGTGGAACACAGAAGAGAAAGAGTTGGACTCAGTGTCGCAGCCATTTCCTTCATCCATCTTGGCGTTTACTCGGGCGGTCACAGGAGCTTAGATCAATGCGAATGTTGAGTTGGCTCTCCATGATGCGAATGCCGGAGGGAAGCGTGCAGGGACTCGTGCGCCGACCTTGGATCATTTCTGCGAGTGTCTCCCAATGCTTCTGGTTCATAGATTGTCGAGGCCAGTGGTGATCGGCCCAAAGTTTTTGCATCGCGGCAATCAAGATCGGGCGATCCGTTTCGGAGTCCTTCAGAATACAGAAGTCCGGATTGGCTTTCACGTGACGATCAAGCCATTTTGATGCCATCCGGTCGATGCAATGACGCCAGCTACTCTGCAATTCGATGGCTCTTCCGATCGCTTCCACTGAAGATGGATACTCACTTTCCATCATTGGAATGAGTTGATGACGGATCCAATTACGGCGGTAACGGCAATCCAGATTCGATTGATCCTCTCGCCAGGCGTAGTTCTGTTCTGACAATGCGTGACGAATCAGTTCCCGTCTGGTATGCAGCAATGGACGGGTTACCACCAGATCACTCTCGATTGGTAGTGGGTGTCCAATGCCTGCGAGGCCAGATGGTCCTGTGCCTCGCATGAGGTGATGAAGCACGGTCTCCACGTTATCTTCCATCGAATGAGCTAGCGCGATGTACCTTGCCCCATTCTGCTTGGCAACTTGGATCAGAAATTGCATTCTCGCATGACGTAAGCTTGCTTCATCGGTATCCAGTTCGGCCCGGTTGCCTTGCTCTGCAGGGTCGGAGGTGGGCGGGCCTGCTAAACCTGCTTTCCGTTTGCTCGCTTCTTGTATTTCAATCTGCAGGCCGAGTTCTTGTGCGAGGTGAAGGACAGAGGTTTGGTCCTGATCGGACTCGTCTCCTCTGAGTTGATGATTGAAATGGGCAACGATGAGGAAACCGCGAGGAGAGGTGCCGGCTTGACGGAGAGACTGCTGCAGACTGCTCAATGCGCGGACCAACGCAACACTGTCTGCTCCACCGCTACAGCCAATCACTACGCCCACATCACGCCAGCGATCAGTGGGCCATGCGAGTTCAACTTCTTTGACGATCTGTTTCCAGAGGCTGGCGGAATCAGGTTTGCCAAGATTCATTAGCTATGCTTCCCGATTCTTGGTGGAGTTGTTGGTTCGGACACAGTCTCAAGATGGTTGAGCTTCGTTTTCGTGCTGCCGGCAGCACAATTTGAGTCATTTGTTGCGAGCCGTGGGAATCCTTGGGCGGAATTTTAAAAAAAATCTGCTTAGCGAATTACCGCTTTATACCGTGGTTTTAACCTTCGCTTGCAAGGGTCAAATCTGATGCAATGGCTCGAATCGTTTGAATCAGGTGTGTAAAGTGTTAGGCTTGAATAGATATTCGGCTGTCCGCAGCCTTGAAACCAAAACTTTACATTTGACATTTAACTTTCGGACAACAGAACCACCAGTTACTAGCGAAACGCAAACTTTTGACGGGAACCTGTCCACTCGGATACCCCTTGATTAAGTCATTCTAAGCTTTTCATGGTAACGACGGATAAAAACATGTTTAGGACAAGCCTCCCCTTTCTGATTCGCGCTCTCAGCAAGCTAAAAGCTTCGCTGCGTTGCTGTAAATTAGGGACTAAAGGCGAGGCATGTTTATCGCATATTACTTCTCTCTTTGTATCCACCTACGACGGTTTGGCATTCGGCTACAGAAGGCTTCGCTTCATCTCTCCCATCGGGCTTAGTCGATGCTGCAGCATTCATTGCTCACCATCTACTCGAATCGAAGTCAACGCTCCAAATTGCATGTCACGGTCACAGCGTTCCCTTGCATCGGCAGTTGGACGACGTGGTCGATCAAAGATCTCGAAGAGCCAGTCTCAACGATGTTCTGGTTTGCTGTCGACTAGCGGTTCGGGTTCTACGAACTCAGCAGAGTCGAAGGCAAACTCTTTGACCTACGACGTGCTCAGCCAATCGGCTGTCGTGAGGCGAACGGCATATATTGCGTGCCATGCACTCCAGGGAGTTGAGGGAGGGGATGCTCTTGTCGCTTGTCACACTAAGCGATGGCAACCTCTGTGGGTAAGAAGTGATCAGATTCAACTCGTGAAAGATCGAGTGCATGGGTGGTTTTCGAGTCCTCGCAATCGAGGACCTTTTCATGGATCAAACATATTTGTTGGCTTGCCTTGTCTCGCTGATCGCCGGTCTGGCTCTTGCCTATGGCTTTTACAAGCTTAGTGAGAAAAAGCATCAAGCAAGACTAAAGGAAGAATCCGATCGCTCTCTCGAAACAGCAAGACTCAAGGCAGAGAACGAGCGGAATCAATTAATTCTTGAAGCCAAAGAGTCCGCCCTGGCAGTGAAAGCTAGTGCTGACGAAGAGATCGCGGAAGCTCGCAAAACTCAGACGCAACGTGAACGCAAGTTAGATCGTCGCGAAGAGCAGTTGCAACATCAGGAAGACTCTCTGGTTAAACAGCAAAGGGGTCTTGAGACCAGCCCTACTCGGCGTCCGCCCCAATATCAAACACTTGTTGATCTGCGTTCCAGACTTGAGAAAACACTTCAGCAACAGGTGGAGATCTTGGAGCGTGCAAGTGGCATGTCCAAAGATGAGGCATCTCAGCAGCTGATGAAAGCGTTGGAAAGCGAGCTGGAAAGTGAACGAGGTGCCGTGCTTCTCCATCACAAGCGAAGGCTCTCTGAGGTCGTAAAAGAACAGGGTCGAGAGATGCTGCTGACTGCGATCCAACGTTATTCCTCAACGCATACCGCTGAAACGACGACGAGCACGATTGACGTCCCCACCGACGACATCAAGGGTCGCATTATTGGTCGCGAGGGAAGGAATATCAGAGCGTTTGAGAAAGCCACAGGCGTTGATGTCATCATTGATGATACTCCGGGTGTCGTGATCGTTAGCGGAATCGATCCGGTAAGGCGTGAAGTCGCTAGGTTATCTTTGAGCACTTTGATTTCTGATGGTCGGATTCATCCAGCCAAAATCGAAGAGGTGGTCGCCGAAACCAACAAGAAAATCGAATCCGTCATCCTGCAGAAAGGGAGAGAGGCAGCGGATGAAGTCAATGTTTCGGGTTTGCACGACAAAGTTCTTCGGATGCTGGGTCGATTGCATTTCCGTACCTCTTATAGTCAGAATGTTTTACGCCACAGTATCGAGGTCGCATTCGTTTCAGGATTGGTTGCGGAGATGCTTGGAATGGACGGTGATCTTGCCAGAAGGTGTGGGCTGTTGCACGACATCGGTAAAGCCGCAGACCATGAATTGGAAGGTGGGCATCCCAAGATTGGTGCTGACTTATTACGCCGACATAAAGAGGCCCCCGAGGTGGTGCACGCCGCGTATGGGCACCACGATGAAATTGTTACTGAGCATCCCTATACCATGGTGGTTGCAATCGGGGATGCGTGCAGTGCAAGTCGGCCAGGTGCTCGACGTGAATCACTCGAACGTTACGTCAAGCGAATGGAGGAATTGGAGTCCATTGCTGAACGCTTTGACGGGGTCAGGCAGGCATTTGCCATTAGCGCCGGACGAGAGCTTCGAGTCATCGTCAACAGTGAGAAGACAACCGACGAGCAAGCCGCCACCATTTGTCACGATATTGCGAAGGCTTTTGAAAGCGAGCTGACCTATCCAGGTGAAATCAAAGTCACCGTTTTGCGGGAATCAAGATTTGTGGAGACGGCGAGATAGTCGTTTCGTCTCAGGATCTGATCGACACCTTTTGGCCGAAATACCCCGATCATCGAAAGGCCCAGACCTTTACCTCGCCTGATCAGAAGCTTTGATTAGGTAGTTTGGGCAGAGAAACGGGTGTTGATTGAGGTATGGGGCTGCTCATTTGGCTTTTGACGCATCATCAACGATGGGCCCGTGGAAGTAGCTCACTCGCTCGTCGACTGGACTCGCCTCCTCTTCCCAGCAACTGCATCGATCGAGATAATGGTTTCGATCGGATCCGAAAATTCAAAGGTATTGATCCCTGAGCCCGCTGAAGTAAATTCATCAGTTCCCAGACAGAGATTTTCGGGTTCCGAGACCCTTGTCCCCTCTCAGGTTGTTAAACTTATCATTCGCTTCGATCTGAGTCTGCTGGCCTGTAGCCCAGTGGTTGGGCAGTCAGTTTCTACAGGTTAGTCTTGATCGAAACAAAAACCAACCATTTAGCCCCGCCATGTTTCGGGGCGATTCACTTAGAGAACGAATCTTCATGAGCGTTGATTTTGATGCAATAGCCCAAAGAGGGCGTTGTGATGTGTCTAGTTTACGATTGGCTGTACCGCTACTTGAACAGGGGTACTCTCCTCCTTTCCTTGCTCGATATCGGCGAGATGAACTCGGTGCTATCAGTGAGTCCACGCTGTGGCAGTTGTTAACAGCACTGCGTGCCGAACAGGAGACAGAGAAGCGTCGAAGTCAATTACTGGAGACCTGGGAAAAAACGACTCTTCGTGATTCAGCGATTGGTGGGGCTTTGAAAAATTCCCGGTCTTTGCGGGTTCTCAATCGACTTGGTCGAAGATTAAAGGGTGAAGCAGGCGACTCGGTTTCCGCCTCCACTCAACTCGCTGTGCGAGTCCTTAATCCCCAGAAAGGTGACTCGGAGGATTTGTCCGCGCTGGCATCAAGCATGGAGGGATTGGATAACGTTGATGAGGCGTTGAGCGGTTTAGATGCCATGTTGGCGGAACGACTTGCAGGAGATCCGCGAATTATTGCTGCGGCAGTACGATGGCTCTCCCGCAACGCAAAGATCCATATTTCAAAGGTTCACGACCCACATCTTGCGGTCGAAGAAGAATCGCAAGCCAAACCCAAAAAGTCAAAGAAAGAGCCAGCTCCAAAAACATCCACCGAATCTGCATCGGATCAACAGAACGATTCTGCTGACGAGTCTGCAGGGGATCTGGAGCCATCCAAGGAATCCCTTGCTGCGGAAGCCGCTTCGGTTGAGGTGAGTCTCGATTCGGCCAATGACGGTGGCAGTGAGACTGCATCGGAAGCTCCATCGGTCCAAGAGGTGGCAACGAGTAATGCTGCAGAGTCTGACAGTGCCGTCGCAACCTCTGCACCGGAGCAAATCGAGGCATCAGAAGGCAGCACAACCGCTCAAGCAGAGAGTCCAGAAGGTTCCAGCGATTCGGTAACCACTGCCGTAGAATCGGCTTCGGAAACCGAGGCTTCGGAATCCGAAGCAGCCGACCTGACAGCGGCGAGTGCCTCGGAATCGAGTTCACCCGAGGCAGGTAGCGTGGCTCCGGTCGAGGAAAAATCTGCAGCGGAAACGAAACCGGTTGCATCGAAGAAACAGAAAAAACAC
>JAAXIK010000473.1:21966-24363 GCA_012270385.1 Rubripirellula sp.
TTGTATCTTTAATTTATTTATCGTCGGCAGCGTCGTCGGCGATGGCTTGTGAGTGTTTTGAAGCCGCTTTCAGGGAAGCGTTTTGCCGGTGATAAACTGAGCTCTTTTCAAATTGTCATGCTCGGTCGCGCCTTGCGAAGCCAAGTGGTTGTCTGTTCCTTTGAATATGACGCGACACGGCTCGTAGGAGAATTGCAACGGGTTGCAGGGGCGATGAATCGGCATTTCGAGGACAAGCTTCAAGCGATCATTCTTCAGTTCGAGGGAGCGATTCGGGAAGCGGGTGAAGCCGCTTGGTGGGATGATCTGCACGAAAAAGCTTCCGCGAAATTAATTTCAATTACTGCGGGTCATCTCGAAAAACAAGTGAATCGAGGAGCTCTGGATGGACGGGTCGTTCTCGCCATCGACGCGGTGGGGCCCAGGACAGCTGCCACTTCCATCATTTGTTCCGATGGCCGTATTCTGCACAATGAAGATTTGCCATGTCAGCTTTCTACTGCATTGCGCTCGCAAGCGGTGACCCGACTCGGTGAATTGATTCACAGTTACCATGTGGATTTGATTGTGGTCAGTAATGGACCGGCAAGACGAGCGACGATGGTTGCCTTGGGTGATTTGATTGGCCAGTCCCCTGAAGGTTCCATCCGCTGGAAGCTTGCGGATCGAAACGGTGCGGATGTCTACGCTGGCAGTGCCATCGCTGACGAGGAAATGAAGGCAACGTCTCGACGATTCCGAGCCGCAGCCTGGTTAGGTTTCTCCGTGCTACAGCCGGCTCAAGCTTTCGCTAAGGTCGATGCTTTAAAGCTTCGTTTGAGTTCTTTCCAGCGTGAGCTAGCAGATGATCAACTCGCTTCTACGCTCGATGACGTGATTGTCAGTGGTGCCTCTCGAGGTGGAGTCGATGTTAATTCCGCTCCAGTCTCTTGGCTTACACGATTGCCTGGCGTGACTACCGATGTTGCACAAGCCATTGATCAAGCACGACGTGAGAAGCTATTTGATTCCCGTGAGGCATTGTCCCAACTTGAGCAGTGGGGAAGTGTCGCTGGCAGTCGACAAGCCTTGCCATTCTTGCGGGTATTTGGAAGTGAGCAGACGCTAGATGGGACACTGATCCATCCCGATGATTACGCTTTGGCAGAAAAACTCGCTTCGGCGTTGGAGATTGAGTTGCCGCCGCAAAATCCACCCGGCTACGTGGCTCCTGATTTTTCAGCACCCGAAGATCCGACTGAGCAACAACAGATTTCGGAAGCACCACCGGAAGAATCGCCGGCAGTCGAAGATTTCTCCAATGCTGCGGAGCAAGTCAATGAATTTACCCTAGACGAGCAGGGAAGTTCGACGGATCAGGAAGCACCGTCTACCGAGGAGCCGAAATCTTCAGATGCAGAGGATCAGCAGGAGACATCTTCTCAAGAGGAGAGTGCCGTTGAATCGTCGCCAGAATCTGAAGTGGATCAGTCAAGTGTTACCGAGGAGAGTGCCGCAGAAGAGAGTGCCGCAGAAGAGAGTGCCGCAGAACAGAGTGAAAGCCCAGTTGCTGAGAGTGAAGCGGGTAGCCAACAGGCTTCCGTAGAGTCAGTTGAGTCGGAGGCCGTTCTCGACAAGAAATCCATTCCTGAGCCCATTCGTCGGACGCGACCCGATGCGGCAAAGGTTGATAAGTGCGTGAAGGAATGGCAGGTTGGTAGCCAACGCTCACATCAATTAGTCCAATGGCTGTGCGATCCGTTTGGTGACAGTGATACCTCGGGTAATGCCCCCGCAGTCCTGAGTGCGATTCCCTCCACAAAAGGATTAAAAGCCGGCGATCAGGTCATCGGTGTGGTGGTGGGTGTGATGCCATTTGGCGTCTTTGTGGAGCTTGCTCCCGATTGTAGCGGCTTGGTTCATGTGAGTCGTATCACTGACACCTACGTTGAGGATCTGCATGAGGCTGTGCAGGTTGGAGATGTCATCACTGCTTGGGTGACCGGGATTGATGAGAAGAGACGCCGTGTTGCACTTTCAGGAGTTTCTCCGGAGCGAGAAGCGGAGTTGCAAACGGAGCGACAGTCATCCCGAGCAAATCAGGGACGTGGGGGACGTGGTTCTTCCGGTGGTAACCCGCGCCGAGGTAGCCGTGGGGGTCAAGACGGACGTAGTGGCTCAGATCGATCAACGGGCGGAAACTCAAGGGGTGGGAATCCACAGAGTGGGAATTCACAATCGCGAGATCACTCAAAGCGTAGTGGAGGACGTTCAACGGGCTCAGCCAATCGCGGAGACTCACGAGGTGGATCTCAGCGTCGAGACGGTGGTGCGCGTGGACGTGGTGCCAAATCAGGTGGAGGCCGCCGAGGCAGGTTACGCAATCCAGAGTCCTATGGAGTGGTAAGCAAAGCTGCA
>JAAXIK010000429.1 GCA_012270385.1 Rubripirellula sp.
GACCCTACTACCGCCGAGATCGCATCAAACGATTGGAGATGACCACAGGATTCGGTGGCGATGATCCAATCCAGGTTCGGGAAGCGTTCGTTGAACTCAACGATCCGAGGAAGATCATTTGTCAGATCCTCTCTCCAGCCAATATCAAACCAATAACGGTTAAAGCCCATATTTAGCAGTTGACGGTGAACCCTCCACTGGATTCGCCCCCCTTGGAGTGAATCCAGATCAGCCACATAGAGCTCTTTCACGCCGATATCCAGATAGTGCTGAGCAAGCTGAATCGCGTTACCACTGCAAAAGGCAACTGGGCGGTACTGTGTTCTACGCCCCGCGATCCCGTGAACCGCCACTCCGTCCTTCAAATCAATCACACCGATGATTTGACCGGGATATCGATCAGGAATAATCGCTGGGTTCACTTCTGACACGACCTGAACACGCTCAATCTAACGATTGTTTTCACTCATCGCTCCGCACTTAAATCGGGTCCTTGGTGTTAGCAAAATCGCGAACACTGAAGAAAAATCAATCGGGAAGCGAAAACAGGGACTCTACCTTTACGATTGCATAATCATCGGGGAATGTGTGAATCGCTTGGAGTCGCATAGATCGGCTGCGTGTTTCGATTCCCACGTAACTCATTGCTCCCAAAGCCATCCGTCCGCTCGACTCAAAGGAGTGCAGGAGCCCTTCGGTCTGTTCAGCTCCCAACTGCTGTTGCACCACCCAGAACAGATCCGCTTGAACTCGCTCCAGTTGGAAATCCGTTCGTTACTGAACTCCACCTTGGCATGAGGACCTTTCCGTACGGCTTCCCTTCAGGTGTTTGGAAAGAATACATCGCTTTTGCGGTAATGGCTGATGTGCACTCGTCGCAACTTCACACAGCGTAACCCCACCACTCATCCATGTTACTACATGACCACAACTCGTTATCTCCACCTGAGCCTCGTAATTTGTCCTTTCAATCCGCCTGCTTTTACACTGCGTGTAAAGTTCAGGATGTAGTGCGCGGCCAAACACATGAAAAGCGAGTTCAGCGACTTTAGGACGAACAGAAAGCACAACAAAAATCCGTGAATCAAACTTTCAATAATCGAGCAAAATCAATAGCGACATGTAACCCATCGTAATGAGCATTGACCTGCTCTCCAACTCCAACCGAAGCATCTTTTCGAATTTTCGACAAGCTCTTAATAATCAGCACTCCGAGACGGCAACCGAAGTTGGAGCCGATCCAGACTCCTCCTTACCAAATCCGGCGAGTTGGCGGCGATACAACTTTAAAAAAACTTATCTTTTCTATTCTTGGCAGATTCCTGATTCAACTGAGCTACATGGTACCGCGCGGCCAGAAGAATTGTTTTTTAGGCAACCAGCAAATACGACTATCCCCGGGTAGAAATCAGAGTTTATGCTGCTAGGGTGGTTCATCGCATCCTTTGCTTCGACGCGCAAAAAAGGTCCAAAAACCCGCCATGGTTATTGTCATCGATAATTACGATTCGTTCACCTACAATCTCGTCCAACGACTAGGCGAAATCGACCCGAATATCGAAATCCAAGTCCATCGTAATGATGGGATTTCACTAAGTGAAATCGAAAAGAAAGCACCACAGCGGCTCCTTATCTCGCCAGGCCCCTGCACCCCTACCGAAGCGGGTATTAGTGTAGAGTGCATTCAATACTTTGCGGGAAAAGTCCCTATTCTCGGCGTCTGCCTTGGACACCAGTCGATCGGGCAGGCCTTCGGTGCGGACGTCGTGCGAGCACCCGAATTGATGCATGGCAAAACCGATGCAATCCATCACGATGGTAGAGGTCTTTTCGAGGGCCTCAACAATCCCTTTACCGCAACCCGATATCACAGCCTTGTGATTGATCCTCCCTCGCTGCCCAAGGAATTGAGCGCATCAGCTTGGACGGAGACCGGTGGTACTCGGCAGATCATGGGGATTAGGCATCGCGAACACAAAATCGAAGGATGGCAATTCCATCCTGAAAGTTTCTTAACGGAACCCGGGATTGAAATGTTAAAAAAATTTCTGCAGTGGTAGCACTCGGGACAGGTTGATTCCCCCGATATCAGGTCACCTTACGGATCATCGTATGGCCTCACCATTACAGACTATACCAACGAGTTCCAACCGGGATGGGACTGGGCGTGTGCAGGTTGGGAAATGTCTTCTTCAAATTAACATGCCATTTGAAATCAGGATCAATGGGCTTTCTATCCTCCTTGGATTGAGAAAGCATTTCCCGAAGGCTGTAGGGATCTTTGAAAACTCCCCGATCGTCAAAGGGACTGGCCCCCAAGAGTGCAATAGCCGCATTCAGGACATCGCGATTCGCTTGCGGCAGCATGCATGCGGTTGTCAATACCCTACGCAGATGAGTCAATTCGGAATGGGTCATTAACTTCATTAACGAAGACCTCATTTGGTAATCTCCAACGGACAAGAACTCTTTGGAAAGACTCATCACCTTTTCCTCGGCGAACATATAGCTGGTCGGAAAATCTTTGCTCAATGTCATCCATGCCATCAGCATGTCATTCCATTTTTGACTCGCTAGCCTAACGCGATTCAATCCCTGAAAAAATTTCTGAGCTGCCCCCAATTGATGCCGCAACATGGCCCTTCGGAGTTCACTCGATAAATCATGGTGCAACAGAAAAATGGAATCGACTACCGGTGCCAATGTACCTTCACGCTCCAATATCTTCGCTTCACCAATCGAAGCTGCTAGCACGCGTGTTAACGGTTCTGTTGCAAAGACTTCCTCAATCAACTCATGATGCGTATTCCACCATTCCCGAATCGTATCGTAGTCCTTGGTGCTTTCCGCTCTTCGCAAACGGAGAATAGCTTGCTCCCAAAGATCGATCCGTGATCTCGATACACACCAATACTCAGAGACATCCTCGAACCTGACGGGTGCAGAATTAGTGGTAAACGCAACGCTGCCCTGAGCGAACAGGGATGCTAGGACGGCGGAGTAAAAAGAATGCATGATGATGGTCTCGGGTATAAACGGTCGCGTGCCCGTTTCCTCCGCACCTGCCGTACCACCAAAAACTCACCAAACGCACACTATTGACCTAAGACGTTTCCAGGAAATGACTTAGGTCTCTAATCGGAAAATCCGGCATGAAGCACAGATTCCTAATGATGCCACCAAACAACAGATCATGATGCTTTTTTGCAACGGCGCGTTACAGACCGCCACATGCGTGAAACCCTGCTAACCCCGCCAAACTGCAAGTTGACTCTCCGATTGTCTTGGCAGAACGGGAGATTGCGTCTGGGGAAAACCACACCGGCCTCCTAACACAATCTGCACTGCGATAGGAGAAGAGCCCACCCGTAGATTCATGAAGGAGTGCCTGCCGCCAGTTTCTCACAAAACTCAATCACGACGGGCCGCTCGGTTAGCTTTGGATTGACATGGGAGCGATGCTTGAGCAGATGGTCCTGCGCTTCCAATGCCGTCATGCTGCGATACTTGATCAACCAGCAAAGCGCGACCGTTGCGCTGCGGGCGCGACCTGCTTTGCAGTGAATGTAAACCGTCCGCGCATTTTGAACGTGCCCCTGCACAAACTCGACCGCCCTCTCTACATCTTCTAATCGCGGATGCGTGAAATCGGTTGTTGGAATCCTCAACTGCTCGATTCCAAACTCACGGTACTTTTCATGAGGCCCCGCGTATTCCTCACAGGTGTTGACCACCGCCTGAACACCATCCTTGTGCATCGCGCTTACATCTCGACGGAAGGGATAAGCGCCGACGATTACATGGTCGTCAACGCGATCCCACCAGTTTCGTACTTTCAACGTACGACCTAGCATGCAATTCCAGGCGAGAGTCGGATAAAAGACAAACCTTGCATAAAAACGCTGCCACAGATTGGATGTCTTCACCTTAGAGCTTTCCTTCGAGTAGCTTTGCCGCTTCCACTTTGGCTGTCTTCATTACCTCGTCTATCGTCACGGGTACACCACCACGCTGCTTGCTAACAAGCGCCGCTTGCATGAAGGCGTAAATCTGAATGGTCTCCCCCGCAGAGACAGGTGATTGCCCCGTGCGAAAGAATTTTGCAATCTCAATGACCAACGGCCGATAGCCACCATAGGGCCCGATTGCACCGATGCCTTTCGCACCAAATACGCTGCCCCCGTAGCCGCTCGAGCCTCCTCGGATGCCGCGGAAAGTCCCGATTCGCCCACCATCCCATATTCCAACCGCTAATTCGGCATCTTTTGTGGATTGATGCGTGACCTGTACACAGCCTTCACCCATGCATGTGAACAGCGACTCGACTCCGTGTATCCCATACCAATAAAGATCAACATGTGTCGGCTCCAAAGCACAGGGACTATACGCATCACACCCCAGGACATCACCGAATTTTCCTGCGCGAATCTCTTGTGCCCCTGGGCTAAAACGTAGAGATGAACTGGAGAAAACTTTAGCTCTGTAGTGCTCTGCGGCTTGATAGATTGCAACGACTTCTGCCAGTCGGGAACCCGTGGGCTTATCAATGAAGACCGGCTTCCCCGCCTGAAAAACTTCTAAAGCTTGTTCAAGATGAAGTCGCCCGTCATTCGTTTCCAACAAGACAGCGTCCACTTTGCTGAGAAGATCAGCGATGGAGTCCACCACCTCTACCCCCATGGCACGCACTTCGGCAGTGTACTTGGGAATGCGACTGGCACTCGATTCAATGTCTGCACTGCCAAACGGGTAGGCTGCAACAACTCGAAAACCCTCCAACGCCGGATCCGCGACAGGATCCTTGTGGAATTCTTTGGTGAATGCTGGGACGTGAGAGGTATCGAGTCCGATGATGCCCAGTCTCATGGTTTTGCCGTCTTCAGCCAATGCGTTCCCGAGCGGCAGAGTGCTCACGGCGCAAAGAACGAGGGTCTTCACGCACCCTGTGATAGCCCTCAAACCAAAACGTCTCGACAATTTCTTGGATACCTG
>JAAXIK010000351.1 GCA_012270385.1 Rubripirellula sp.
GGGTGTACTTTGGTTCGAAGCGCCTGACTGGGAACCTCACAGCATTGATCCAAGTATCAAAGAGCCTCCCTGCCTTGTCGCTACCGCCCTTGATTCGGATGGTGACATGGATGTAGCTCTCTGCCCGTGCCGTGACCAGATCGCAGTTTCGCCCCAAAACGACGGCCAACGTAATATTTCACGTCATCTTATTTTCTCAGGCCAAGAGGCCTACGATATCCGGGCAGTGGATTTTGATCGGGATGGGGATCTGGATCTTCTGGTTGCTGGTCGAGCTAGTGACAATGTTGTGTGGTTTGAAAATCCCTCACAACACTGATCACTCTAACTGAACCCTCACGAATCGATCGCCTCTTTTTGAAGTCGCGTCAGTTCCTGGATCCCTAATTTTGCGAGTCTTAGCATTTCTTGAAGTTGATCTTCGTCGAAAGTCGCTTCTTCACCCGTACCCTGAAGTTCCACAAACCTGCCTTTTCCGGTCATGATCACGTTCATGTCCACATCCGCTGCAGAGTCCAAGGCGTAATCGAGATCCAGTTTGATCTCCGAGTCGATCAACCCTACACTAATCGCGGCGATCGAATCACGTAGGGGGCCGTTGCCAATTTCTGAATGGGGAAGGATTTGGGAAATTGCATCTGACAAAGCGATAAATCCTCCGGTGATAGACGCAGTTCGGGTTCCACCATCTGCTTGGAGTACATCGCAGTCAACGGTGATGGATCGTTCGCCCAATTGCTTGAGATCGATAATCGATCTTAAGCTGCGACCTATCAATCGCTGGATTTCAGTAGTACGGCCATCAATTTTTCCTCCTCGGTCCCGCCGTTTTCGAGGTGATGTGCTGCCCGGGAGCATGTTGTATTCCGCGGTGACCCAACCTTTACCTTGACCCGCCATCCATGGTGGAACCGATTCTTCCACTGATGCTGTACACAAAACGATTGTTCCCCCGCATCGGTAGAGAACGCTAGCTGGATTGGCGTCGAGGTAGCCTCGCTGAATTTCAACATCACGTATTTGGTCAGAAGGTCTGCTCATGATTGAGGAGGGTTCGCAAAGAGTAGTTCTATTGGATGATGGACAAGGTTGGAAACTGAGTTCTGCATTTGAACTCTTACTGTGCTGATTGAATCTGGTAAGTGAAGGTGCGTCTTTAGGTGATGACTTGGATATTCTCGTCTACCCATTTTCGGTTGAGAAGCCAGACCAGCAGTCCTTTCTGAGCATGCATGCGGTTACCCGCTTGCGCAATGACATCGCTTTGATCACTGTCAATGACTTCATCGGTGATTTCCTCGCCCCTCACAGCAGGAAGACAATGCAGAATTCGAGCATGCTCCGGAGCCTCGGCCATCAATTCAGAATTGACCTGATAGTCCGCGAACGCTTTCTTTCGAATTGCGGTTTCCTCTTCCTGCCCCATGCTGGTCCACACATCTGTGTAAATGGCATCGGCTGTTTTGACCGCAGTCGTCACGTCTGATGTTTGTTCGATTGAAGCTTCTGGGTAACGTTGGATAACTTGCTCAAGCCAGCTTGAATCGAGTTGGTATCCCTCTGGGCATGCAAGAGTGAATTTCATTCCCAACATGGCCGAGATCAGCGCGAGTGATCCAGAGACGTTATTTCCATCGCCCACAAAAACAACGTGTTTTCCAACTTCAGTCCCAAAGGCTTCTCGGATGGTCAGTACATCTGCGAGAGCTTGGCAGGGATGACAAAGGTCCGTCAGGCCGTTGATCACCGGCATCGCATTAAAACTTGCAAGCTGGGTTGCTCGCTCATGCTGCTTGGTTCGGCAGACAACGGCATCAACAAATTGCCCAAGCACCTGTGTGAAATCTGCGGGGGACTCACGTGTTCCCCATCCAACATCCTCTCCGAGAAAGAGACTGGATCCTCCCAGTTGAGCGATCCCTGTTTCAAAACTCACTCGCGTACGAAGACTCGGTTTTTCAAAGAGTAATGCGAGAACGCGACGCTCCAGAACAGGCGGACGTTCTCCACGTGCCAAACCACTCTTAAGGTGACTTGCCGTTGCCAAGATCTGCTTGAGATCGCTTTCCGATATGTCAAATAGACTTAATAGGTGTTGCATTTCAGTATTTTAATCAATGGATTGTGCTCTTCCGACAATTTAATCAAATCGTAGTATCAGAGAACTCCCGTTCAAGTATTTCCATGGTGCAACTGATCCGCTCAATGAGCGCATTTTCTTCAGATTCTGTGAACGAAAGGGGAGGTTGAATTCGAACCGCAGTTGGACCGGCCTCTCCCAGTTTTAGCCCAAGTTGCTTGGCAGTTTGGATGATTTTTGATGACTCAATATCCGATTCAATACCGATGGTCAGTCCGGTTGCATTGATGTCTCGGATGAATTCAAACCCGCTAATCGATTCAGCGATCTTAATTGCTAAGGGATGAATATCATCAGCAAAGGGTTGAATCAAACTCGATGCCTTCAAGCTCTGCAAGTTCTGATTCAAAATTGAAGTGTGTAGTGGGTAGTTTTGCAGGTTGCATCTGTACTTTGATGCAAAAGTATCATTTCCCAGAATCAGCCCACCCGAGACACCATGGAAAAGGCCAGCCGAGAAAATCACCAGATCTGCGGAGATTCTCGCGAGCATCTGGAAGGTGGCAGGGTAACCACTGGCTCCAAAAACAAGCTGACTTTCATCAAGAATTAACGGGATTTGATTTTCGTCACACAGTTTTCGTACTTGTATGAGAAACTCCGCGGAGACAGGAATCGCAGCGTCATGAAGGTCACTAGGAGAAATCAGCACGCATGCGGTTTGTTCATCAATGGCCGCAGCAAGTGTTTTCGAATCACCCGGTGGGATATGAGTGAAACCCGCCATCATCGGACCGAGGCTGTTTTGGAGTTCTGGTATGCCCGAGGCAGAGCGACACATCCCAGTTCTGCCATGGTCACAGCCCGCTAACGCAATGGTGCGGTAACAAGATTCTCCCTTTAATGCTCTTGCCATCAAGATTGCGGTATCGATGGCAGCATCCGCTGAGGGGCTAATCCTCATCAAGTCCGTGGGGATTGCCGATGTGTCACCGATGCAATTGCGGATAGCCTCTTTGGATTCTGTAACTAAGTCGACTAAACGGGATGAACTGGCCTGCTCGTGCGCTGCCTCGTCATCATCTGTTAACCACTGTCCGGAATCCATTAATAGGATGTCAGTGACGCTGGACAGCGTTTCCTTTAAAGAAACAGGATTAAATCCAAGGGAACTGCAGCGACCCGCCAAGCCATCGATTGTCACGCTGCCATCACCCGAAGCCAAGAGCATTCCACTGGGTAAGGATTGCTCCTCCACGAGGATAGGGGATAACGCTTGCTGTTCAATTAGACGGCTGAGATCAACGACACCTATTGAAGTATCAGAATCCTGTTCGTACTGATCGGATTCTTCCTCTTCCTGATCTTCGTCTTCTTCTACGTCCTGTTCTGTTTCAGTCTCCTGCTCAGTCTCTTCTTCTTCCCAGTCCTCTTCTTCTTCCTCGCTAGTCTCTTCCCAAGATTCGTCTACATCATCTGATATCGCACTTGCTGAGTCTGCACTCGGTTCCAGATGCTCGCTATCCGGAACATACTGATAGTCTTCTGCTGTTTTTGAATCAGAGTTCGGATCAAGAGTCGATTCTTCCGACTGAACTCCTTCTGCAGGAAATTGATCCTCAGTGGAAGTTTCATCTTCTTCGAATGGCGGGTTTTCGTTTTCGTTCATTCGGAATTCCTCGAATCTCTATGTCCTTGAGGATCGCGGCAAGGCAGTGCTGACTGAAACACTTTTATTTGGATCTATTTCAGTTTTGGACCTATTGGCTGATTTCTGTTCCAACGCCGCTGGTGGTGAAAATTTCGAGCAGTAGCGAGTGCCTCACTCGACCATCAATGATATGAATCTTGCGGACCCCTCGACCCAGAGTTTCGAGGCATGCTTCGACCTTAGGGATCATTCCTGCATCAATCACACCCTCGTCGATCAATTGCTTGGCCTCTCCACTACTGAGGGTGTGGATGATGGTATCCGGATTGTTCTTGTCTCGTCGTACGCCATTAACGTCTGATAGGAAAACCAGTTTTTCAGCGCCAAGTGATTGTGCAACTGCCATTGCCGCGGTGTCGGCATTGACGTTGTATTTTTGTCCATCATCCCCTTCGCACATCGAGGGGATGATGGGTACTTGATCGGTGTACGCAAGTCCTTCAATGACACTGCGGTCAACACGAGTTACCTCACCAACGAAACCAATATCTTGCCCATCCTCTGACTCAAGGCGTTTACCGAAAAGGACATTGGTGGTTCGGAAGGACAGATTCATTGCTCGCCCCCCTAAACGTTCCATTTCCTCAGTGAGATTCACATTCAGTTCACCCGCCAAAACGGATTCCACGACTTCGAGTGTCGCTTGGTCGGTCACACGACGCCCTCGGATGAATTGAGGTTCAATGCCTGCTTCCGCTAAGGCGCGATTGATTGCTTTTCCACCTCCATGAACGATAACGGGTTTCATACCGACTGATTCCATAAAAATGACGTCCAGAAGCAGGTGCATGAGAGCTTCTTTGTCGTCTAGCAAGCTACCTCCGACCTTGATCACTGTTGTCTTACCTCGAAAGCGGCGGATCCATCCCATTGCTTCAATGAGGGTATCTGCTTTGCTAATTGCTTCATCCACTTGGATTTCTCCGACGTTTTAACGCAGATTGGCCAAGCCCACTAAGGAGGGGGCCTCGATGCGTTTCAAATTCTGGGTTGTCTATGATGGGAAAAACCACTCAATTTAGGGTTGGTGGCCGAGAGGGTCAATTGTGACGCTGCCACCTCCCCCGTTCCTTTCGGTGACATTCAGGCCGATCGGTTAAACTGGGGGGGCTGGACAGGAATTGGATTAAGACACAGACATAATATAAAACAAAACGTGTAAGTTTT
>JAAXIK010000054.1 GCA_012270385.1 Rubripirellula sp.
TTCCCGCACCTCTTGAGCGCCTCCCTCGTAGCACATGCTAGGGTGCTCGCCGGAGAAGCGACATTTTCAAGGGAGGTGCTTCCACTTCTTTCTGATCGATGTTTCCAGTGTCACGGTCCTGACGAAGCGAACCGAGAAGCAGGACTACGACTCGATGTGCCTGATATCGTCAATAGCACTGGGGATGCTCTGTCGATCATCCAGGCGGGAGATCCCTCTGCTAGTCTCCTTTGGGAACGCATCACACCATCCGATCCGGATTTAGTGATGCCCCCTCCCGATTCCCAGCGGGGAGCATTGAGCTTGGAGGAGAGTAACACCATTAAAGCATGGATAGAGCAGGGTGCGGAGTGGGGCAAGCATTGGTCATTTGAACCCATTGCCGCAGTGAGTCGTGCCGGGGATCACACTGTATCGATCGATTTCTTTATCGATCAAAGAGCGAAACAGATGGGTCTCGAGATGAATCCTATCGCTCAACCGAGTCAGCGTCTGCGGAGGCTCTCCTTTGCACTGCGCGGGGTCGGACCGACGGAGGCGGAAGTCAGGAGTTTTCTTGAGCAGGAACCCGGTTCTCGATGGAGTAGGGTAGTCGATGAGTACTTAGAAAGCTCACTGCATGCCGAAAGACTGGCGATGTGGTGGCTCGATGCAGCACGCTACTCGGATTCTGATGGCTATCAACAGGATAAGACACGTCAGAATTGGCCTTGGCGTGATTGGGTGATCGATTCTTTTTCAAAGAACGTTCCTTTTGATCAGTTTACGATCGAGCAATTTGCGGGCGATCTTCTTGCAGACGCGACCAGTGAGCAGATTCTTGCAACGTGTTTTCATCGGAATCATATGACCAATGGGGAAGGAGGCAGGGATCCAGCGGAATCACGTGTGGATTATGTCCTCGATCGAACGAATACCATGGGGACGGTTTGGCTCGGACTCACTCTCGGTTGTACACAGTGTCATTCACACAAGTTTGATCCGATCAGCCAGCATGATTACTACGCCTTGACGTCGTTCTTTAACAGCATTGATGAGAACGGTGTTGCGGGACCAGGCGCAAAGCCCCACCTAGCCTATGAATCCCCTTATGTTGATTCACGTATTGAGAAGATGGAGAGTTTCGTTGCTGAATGCAGAAGTGAGGAATCCAAATCGAGAGAGATTGCAATAAAACGATTTCAACAATGGTTGCAACAAGAACAGAAACGTTCAGCCGAACAATACCGGCCTTGGATCGTGCCGAAGGTCCTCTCCGTGACCAGTCAAGAGGGGACGGAGTTTATCGTTGAAGAGGGTCAGGTCGTTCAAACGACCGGTCACGTTGCGAATCAAGATGACTATCGGGTGGAATTGGAAATTCCCTTTGGGCTGAATCGAGTCACAGGTTGGAAGATTGAGGTATTTCCACATGAAGATCATGTCAATGGAATGTTTACCCGCAACGGAAACGGCGATTTCATTCTCACCAACGTAAAAACCTTGATTCGGCAGCGAGGGAACCCCAGTGAGTTAGAGCTCGAAAATCTTTCCGCTCGAGCAGACTACCAAGCCAAGAAAGACCGGAAGACTGAGTGGGATACAAGGTACTACAAAATCAAACAGACCCACAATGATGATGCTCCTGCCGGCTCGACAACGCAGGGAGAGGAAGAGGTGACTCCGCATGTGGGGGTCTATAGATTGGAAGAGCCATACTCCTTCGCTTCAGGTGATCGATTCGTGGTCGTGCTCAAACACCGATCCACGTTAGGGGATGCCAACATCGGTAGATTTCGGTTGTCATTAAGCTCCGAGTTAGGTGAGACGGTGGACCGTGTTGATGGGGAATCTCCTCTGCAATCCCTCTATAGCTTGGATGAGGAAGAGAGACAGAATCCATCCGCTGAAATTATCGGCAGACTACGAGATCAGTTTCTTCTTGATCAGGAGAACTATCAATTGGTCAAAGCGAAATTAGCATTGGCGCAGCGACAATTGGACTCTCTTCGCGGTCAGGGGAAAGCACGATCGGTCATGGTTCTCCAAGACCGTGACAAACCGCGGGATACCAATATCCTAATTCGAGGTGTGTGGAATAAAAAAGGCGAGGTTGTCCAGCCAGGTTTTCTTTCCTCCATCTATACCAGCGATGATGCTGCACCGAAAAACAGACTGGACTTGGCCAAGTGGATCGTATCGGAGAAGAATCCTCTCACACCACGTGTTGTAGTTAACCACCTTTGGCAATTGATGTTCGGCCGTGGGCTTGTGGCTACTCCGGAGGATTTTGGGCTTCAGGGTGAACGACCAAGTCATCCTGAGTTGCTGGATTGGCTTGCGACTGAGCTAATCGAAAACGATTGGAATCTAAGACACATTCTTCGGTTAATCGCAAACAGTCGTGCTTTTCAACGCTCCAGTGTTTTGAATCAGCGACTACAAGAAGTCGATCCTTTGAACCGTGGTTACGCTCGCGGTCCACGCTTTCGCCTCGACTCGTGGATGCTAAGAGATAACGCTCTGCGGATCGCGGGTTTGCTCGATGAGGAAATGGGCGGACCTCCCGTATACCCTTATCAGCCGCCGGGTATTTGGTCGGAGATCACCATGGGGAGATTTCGCTATGAGCCAAGCTTGGGGCCCGAGCAATATCGTCGTACGGTGTATGCATTTTGGCGGCGATCCAGCTCGCCTGCTTTCCTTTTTGATTCCGCTCAGCGACGCGTTTGTGAGGTGCGGACCAATCGAACCAATACACCGCTGCAGGCGTTAACGCTGATGAATGACGAGACCTATTTGGAGTGCTCCCGGGTGATTGCAGATCGACTCGTGCAAGCATCCGATTTTAGAACGGCACTAGATCCATTGGCTTTGTCTGCAGTAGCGAGGCCATGGACGGAGAGTGAAATTGGGGCGATAGAGCGGGTGTATAACCAAGCTAAGAACTATTACACGGAACACGTTGAAGATGCAGCATCCTTTACCTCAGTGGGTCAACAGGGAACTGTTACTCGGGACCTATTACCGGAAACAGCTGCCTGGATGACTTGTGTGAATATGGTGTTGAATTTGGATGAAGTCATTACCTTTGAATAAGTTGATGTGACTGCAGCGAAGATATGAGATGATTGATTAGATGGCAAATTACATTCCTTCGACTATAGATTTCGCAAGACGGCAATTCCTCCAGTGCGGTGCTTTTGGCATGGGGGCGATAGCAGCAAATGCATTGTTGGCTGAAGAGCAAAGCGAACCGGGTAAGGCTGAGCCTGACGGGCTTGGATTGCCACACTTCACACCGAAGGCCAAGCGAGTGATTTTTCTCACTCAATCCGGTGGGCCGTCGCAATTAGAACTGTTCGATCATAAGCCTGATCTTCATGAATTAGCGGGTACCAAGCTTCCCGCTAGCGTGCGTCGGGGGCAGCGTTTGACCGGGATGACAAAAAATAAGGAACAACTGATTCTGCCCCCTGTGGCGAAGTTTATCCGACACGGTCAGTGTGGTGCTGCCATCGGGGAGTGGATGCCACACTTGGGGAAGGTGGCTGACGATATTTGTTTTGTTAAATCGATGGTCACGGATCAAATTAATCATGCGCCCGCGATGACCAAGTTTTTGACCGGACATCATCTACCTGGAAGACCTAGTATGGGTTGTTGGGCCAGCTACGGTTTGGGTAGCGTGAATCGCGATCTACCTGACTACGTTGTTTTGATTTCCAAAATGAAAAGGCCGAGTGATCAGCCGCTATACGATCATTATTGGGGTAGTGGCTTTTTGCCCTCGGAGCATCAAGGGGTCAAATTACGAAACTCCAAAAATCCGGTTCTCTACCTGAAAGACCCGGCGGGGTATCCAAGGTCGGTAAGGCGAGGAATGCTCGATGGTCTTGCCGAACTCAATCAGGAGCACCACGAACGGGTTGCTGATCCAGAGATCCAAACACGGATTCAGCAATATGAAATGGCTTTCCGAATGCAGGCCAGTGTGCCGGATTTGACAGATCTTAGCGATGAGCCCGAATCCACTTTTGATCTCTACGGTCCTGAGTCGAGACGTCCCGGAAGTTACGCGGCCAATTGCATTCTTGCTCGACGCCTTGCACAGAGGGATGTCCGGTTCATTCAGCTATTTCACCCCGATTGGGATCATCACTCCCGACTCACTTCATGGTGCGTCTCAAGGTGTTTGGATACGGATCAAGCCAGTGCTGCACTGATTACAGATTTAAAACGCCACGGTTTGCTAGAGGACACTTTGGTGATTTGGGGAGGGGAGTTTGGTCGAGGTGTTGCGGGTCAGGGTAAATGGAATGACCCGAACGCGGGACGAGATCATCATCCGCGTTGCTTTACAATTTGGATGGCCGGTGCAGGGATACGCCCCGGTTTCTCTTACGGCTCGACGGACGATTTCAGTTACAACGTCGCTGAGAATCCCGTGCACGTTCGTGACCTTCACGCGACCGCCCTCAATCGGTTGGGAGTTGATCACGAACGATTCTCTTACCGATTTCAGGGCTTAGATTTTCGCCTCTCCGGAGTCGAGCAGGCGAGAGTGGTCAAGGAGATCCTTGCTTGAGATTTAGCTATTCGGATTTTTTCCGCTGTCTAGGAAGTTTCGTTACGATTCCATGATCTCTCACGTGATCAGGATTACCCGAATCTCAGGATCGGTTTTCGGCAAGGGATTCGTTTTGGTTTTCGGATTCAGCTTGAGGTTTTGTTTCGCTATGAACCTTTGGTTCAGCGATCCGAATGAGCACCTCGTTACGACGAAATGGACCTGGGGTGAAGGGGGCGTCGTAACCTGCGGTGTCGGCACTAGCATCGCCTTCCAACTGCTTTCTCTTCATCCAAGCTCGGAGTCGTTTCTCATGCTCATCAGCGAGTTTATCGTTCATACGACCTGAAAATCGAATGACGGCAAATTTTCCACCACGACGTGTGTAAAGTCGTACTCCATCGGATGA
>JAAXIK010000350.1 GCA_012270385.1 Rubripirellula sp.
TCGCCTCTCCGGGGTCTTTAGCTGGACTGTTCTGACCGACGTGCGCTAGCTTTCGACCATTGACTCCGCGGAGTCGGTAGACCAATTTACAAAGTTCACTTAACGAATCCGGATTAGTGGGGGGGAATGTTTTTCGAGCCTCTCTTGATCAAAGCCACTTAATAGCTCGATCGCCGATTCCGCTTTCCCAACTGAGGTCGGAAATGTGCAGAAAAGAGTCAAAGCAAGAAATAGATGGACCGATTTCAGGTTTTCAGAAAAGATCCAAGTGACTTCAAAGCGTTCCGAAATTTGTTTTTTTGGATACATGATGCGGTTCGGATACGGTGTGAGCGAAGGGATCTCATGAGTGATGGAGAAAACGTTAATCCAATCGCGTCGGATTAGCCGGTTGATGATTCATCGATGTAGTGCATTTGGTCTTTTTCAAATGAAAAATCTCCAAAGTCTTTGATTTCGGTGTCTCGTTGACTTTGACGCAACTGACGAGACCTCTTTGCAGCTTTTCCTGTGCTCCACATGACAATCACGCTCAGCGAGAATCCAATCACTAAGGCAATCCCCAGCGGCCAGAAGAGATTCGAGTCGTCTTCGCTTGTCTCAGTGGGAGTTTGGGTTATTTCCTCCGGGCTGGCAGGGGCGTAACGGATTTCGCCAACAATAACGGGGGCCAAATCTGCTCCGAGCCCCGATCGGTAAGATAGGCGTTTCAGGAAGCGGCCACTGATTTGCAATTCCAGGGGAATAGAGTCGTCCTCGCTTGAACCAAAATCCCTGACTGATTTCGGGATTGAGGGAACGATGACCACGATTGGTCGATTGACTCCGTTAAGAGGGCGAAGCCAAATTTGCCAGTATTCGTCTACGTCGTATGGATTATCCGGGGTTTGGATCTGCTCAACGCGAGCCACTTCGCCAGCCACTCGCACCCATTGGTTGCGATAGATCTCGGGTTGCTGCAGCAACGGTAAGACTCCGATGACTGGAACCGCTTCGTTTGGAGCAGAGGAGGATTGGAGTAAGAAGCTATAGAGCCCATCAAAGTCACCGGATCGCCAAACGCTGCCATCGATAACCCGACTGGAAGCTCGCACATCTAGAGTTTCAAAAATCGCCAATAGTTTGGAATAACTACTCTCATTTTTGGAGGTAATCTCACTATCTGACAAGGTGTCCAAGGCTGCAATCCATGCGTTGATCTCCTCTTGCTCAATTTCTTTTTCCGCACCTGTCCCGATCTTCTCAAGTTCTTCCAAAAGAATCGCAATACTTGAGGGAATCGATAAGCTATCTATCCCAGATTGCCAGTCGAGCAAGGTTTTAAGCCAAAGTTGCTCGTCGGTTTGCGAAAGTACCTCGATTAGCCTATTTGCAATGGAGCGTTCCAGAGGCGTGATCTTCGTTGCTCCAAGCATGTAATGGCGAGGAGATGATTCTCCCGAGAAATTAGGGGAGTTTTGTATTTTCCTTGGATTTGTCGATACCGCTGATTTTTGGCTTGTTGGTTGGGAAGGATCAAAGAAAGTTTGGTAAACTGTCGGTCGAGCAGCCTGTTTCATCACCAAGAGGACCAGCACTAATCCGAGGCATAAACGGATGATTTTCCTATAACTTTCATTTGGCCGTGGGCGTCGGTTTTTGGTCCGATATAGATTGTCACGGTCCAGTTGTGAAGGGATTCGCATTGGAGGTCCGAAAGAATCAGCTATGCTTGAAGGTTGAACAAAGCCATCCTACTCTAGTGCTACAGAAGATGGCTAATCATCGGTCACCGAAATCATTCATAAGTTTTCATTGACCAACACTTTTCTGCTACGTCTATTTCTTATTCTCAATCACCGCCGACTTCCATGCCTAAGTTTTTCTCGTCTCCACCGAGATACCCAATCGGCTTATTCATGATAGCTACGGTGCTGGTCCTGATCGGATCAAGCCAGCTCACGAGTAATGCCGGTGAGCCCGCAGCGGATTTCCTGAAACGGCTTCGGGCCGCTGGTTACTACGATACCGCGATCGACTATCTGGGACGTTTGGATCAGTATCCGGGCGTTGAGCCGACGATTCTAGATGCAATCCCGCTGGAAAAAGCGCAAACCTACATCGATGCAGCCGGAGCAACTCGGAATGCTGAGAATCGAGATGAGATGCTTCTCAATGCCGAAAGTGAGCTAACGGAATTCCTGAAGCAGTCGTCACATCCAAGAGTTCCTGAGGCTCGGATGCAACTCGGTAGATTGCAGATGGTACGCGGGATGCAGTTGATCGCAACTTCACCTGATGCGGAGAAGCGATCTCGTGCACGCGAATCGTTTGTGGCTGCTGCGGGGACATTCGATTTGATCATTGCTGAGCTTCGTGAAACTCTGAAGCAAATGCAAGGCGCAAAGATCAATGCTCAGGAGAATCCTGACCAGGCAGCTCTTCGTGATCAGTATCGAGGTGAATTCCTGCAAGCACTGAGTAGCTCGGGTGACGCTAAATTACAGGCGGCTCAAACGTACGCGGATCCAGCGACTGAGGGGAAAGAACTGCTCGAAGAGGCGTTGTCAACCTACATGGATCTGAGCGAGAAATATGACTCCTATGTCCAGGGAGCTATCGCAATGGTGCAGCGGGCGAAAGTCCAGCTTGCACTGGGGCAGAGGTCGCAGGCCTTGGATAGCTACATGCGGATGCTCGAACAACCTGAAGCAGAGCCTTTGCGACTGGCGAAATATGAGGCTGCGGCCGGGATGATCGATTTGATGCTCGGGGAGGAACCTCCTCGTTATCAGTCTGCCATTGATCGAGGTGAGCGACTGACGGAGGGTGCAAGACCTAACGAACGCAACCTCCCCGCGTTGCAAGCTTTGCGACTTGAATTGGCGAAGGCTTACTTAGTTAAGTCCGAGGATAAAGACAATCAAAAGCCAGCGGATGCTAAGCGAGCGGAATCCGAAGGGCGACAATTATTGATTCGTGTCAGTAAGGTTCCTGGTGAATATGCCGAGAAGGCAAATGCAATGTTGTCGGGTATGGGGATTAATCTCACCGAGGTCGCAGAGTTACCGACTGCTGATGATCCAGAGAGTTTGACGGCCGCATTAGACGGAGCACGAGAGCTGCTCTCTGTCCTTGATCAGCTAAATCAGTCAATTCAACTACTGAGAAGTCAGGAGAGTCCGTCCGAAGAAACGAAAAAGCAGATTACTGAGAATGAGAAACAACTCGAAGATTCCCGATTCATTGCAATTCAGCTTCTTCGGCGGGGTTTATCATTAGTTTCAACCGACAGCGATAATGAGTTAGTGAATCAGGCTCGTCAGATGTTGGCCTACTTGCTCTATCAGCAAGATCAATATCGCGAAGCTTCGGTGGTCGGTTTGTTTCTAGCGTATAACGCTCCGAGTTCTGATGCCGGTCTAAGAGGTGGATTACTCGCACTGAACGCTCTGCAGCTACAGTTATCTGAAAATCCCGACAACGCTCTCGCGTTGATGCAACTGGAGAAACTTGGGGCGTTCTTGGCAAAAACATGGCCGGATGAACCGGATGCCGCGGCTGCCCAGGGGGTTTTGATCAAGCTTGCACTGCGTGCCGATCGATGGGACGAGGCTGGGGAGCTGATCAAGGCGATGCCCTCCGGTGGGGAGAAAGCTTCGTTCCAGAGATTAATGGGGCAGTTGCTCTGGAATAAATCGATTCAAACCAGGCAGGACGGTGATGCTGCTGCCGCTGATCAACTACTCGTAGAAGCAGGAAAAGAACTCAAGGTTGGGCTCGATGGGATTGCCGAGGGGCTAGCGGATGGTGAAGCGATGAAAGCAGCACTTGTCTTGGCAAAAGTCGCCTTGAAGCAGGGGCAAATTCAATCCGCATCCAATGCGTTGGAAAACCAGAAATATGGCCCCGTTCCGCTGCTGGAACGACAGGGCGCTCCTACGCCGAGTTTCGCTGCGGACCTTTACAGTGTTCAGTTGCAGGTTTTAGTACAGCGAATGACTACGGAGGGTGAAGACACCACATCGCTTCTCAATCAAGCCACGGACGTCATGGAGAAATTGCGGGATAGCATCCAAGGCCCGGACGCTCAGCAAGAACTCACGCGAATCTTCATTCTGATGGCGAGGGATATTCGAGATCAACTCGACAACGCAGCGCCCAATCGTAAAGCGAAGTTAATTGAAGCATTTCGGGTATTCTTGGATCGCATCACGGGAACCACAGAGGACATCGCGACCTTGCAATGGGTCGGCCAAACGCTCATGGATCTTGCTGAAGCTTCAATGACCACATCAGGTGTTCAGGCTGATTCGCTGGCGACGGATCTGCTGCAGTCAGCAAACGCTACCTTCACAAACCTGATGGAGCAGGATGGTGGCAACACGCCTGTCATCCGATTTCAGCAGGGTAAGGCACTGCGTTTACTTGGCGAGTATTCTGCATCACTCAAGGTCCTCGAAAGTTTGCTAAAGGAAAAAGCTTCGATGCTTGATGCTCAGGTGGAAGCTGCTCTTGCCTATGAGCAGTGGGCTGCCAAAGCACCGCCGTCGGTGCAGTCGCGAGTTTATCAAGCTGCGTTGGCGGGCGCACGCCCAGATTCAAAGCGAAAAAATGTGATTTGGGGTTGGGGGAAAATTTCTCAGGAGACGAGTCGAAATCCACGTTTCAAAGCAAGGTTTTTTGACGCACGTTACCATGTCGCACTCTGCCGGTTCCTCGCCGGCAAAGCGGAGAAAGATCCATCAAATAAAAAACTGTTAATCGAGAAATCGGTCACGGATATCACCCGAGTTGCCGCGCTTTACCCTGATTTGGGTGGACCTGATCAGCGAAAGAAATTTGATTCGCTTCTTCGCTTGATCCAGAAGGAGTTGGGGCAGTCTCAGGTGGGCCTTCCTTAATCGGGGGCTTGAGCCTTGTGCGTTCGCTAGGGCTAGCGCCGAGCCGAAATGGCGGACCGCTGGTGTG
>JAAXIK010000538.1:0-18828 GCA_012270385.1 Rubripirellula sp.
GCTCGATATTTCTCGAGGCCATGTAGCCGATTACGGTCGCATTTTCGCCGCTGCTGTATTTTTGCCGTCTGCGATTGGGGCTTGGTTGATCCGTTACTCTTTGCTTGGCTTGGTCGTCTTGGCTTTCGCGGGAATACCTTCCGGCCTTGCGTATCTTATGACCGGTGAATTGGAAACGCCGGTTTTTGTGGGTCTAGTGGGTGCTTGTCTTGGAGCGGTTCCATTTTTCGTTTTGATGCTTGGCTTCTCCATGGCTCAACTGCTTGTGTTGGATCAACGTTGTGGACCCTGGGACGCGGTAGTCACTTCCTGGCAGATCACGCAAGGGAATAAAATCACACTGCTTTTACTGGGGTTGGTGGTCTCAGCTATTTCTGTCATTGCATTTATCGTGGGTGTGCTCGCGCTTTGCGTTGGATTGATATTCACGATGGTCGGTGCTGCAGCTTTCGGGTTCTTGGCACAGGCCGTTGCGTATTTGTGCATGACTGGACAACCCATGGTGATTCCCGAAGTGAATACCGTGCGAGCTTAGGCGGTCGAGTCCATTTGCCGGATGATTTCGTCAGTTGCTTGATTTTTGATTCGCCTAATGCTTATCTTTTCGAACCACCTCTACATCGATTGCATCATGTGGGTTGAGGGGATGATGTGAAGATGACTTGTCGTTCGCCGAGTCGTAATGGTGATGTGTTTGCCCGTTTGAAACGTGAACATGGAAGTTCCCCATGAAGTGTTTGACGAGCCAAGTTCGTACGATTGATCGACCAGCGGGAATGAGAAGGATGAAGCCAACCGTGTCCGTGATTAATCCCGGTGTTAGCAAGAGTGCTCCCGCGAATACGATCATCAAGCCATCCTGAATCTCTCTGCTTGGCACTCTGCCTTCGCCCATCGCAAGTTGGAATCGTCGTATCGTCTCCAGTCCCTCTCGTCTCGCTAGGATGGAGCCAATCGCTCCAGTTGCGATGACAATCAAAAAGGTAGTTCCAAAGCTCGTTGCTGCGGCGACTTTCACAAGGAGAGTGAACTCGACTAGGGGGATGAGAATGAACGCCGCAAGTAGTTTGCCCAACATCTATTTTCTTGGTGTAAGAGTCAATCGCGTGGTTTAGCCCATTGTTGGCTTTCGCCGAGCGTATCAGCGCCTCTCAAGTGCGTCGGATTGGCTGATGCTCTGTCTAGCTGGCACAACGGACCCTTGAATTTGCGACAGCTGAGCAAATTCCAGGCCGTAAAGTGCTGGATTCTGTACTTTGTCCCTTTACTGTAGTCACTTGCAACCCTCGAAGCGTTACATTGGGGTCACGGAACGATGGTCGGTTCGACAAGGTTTTGGCAACTTGCGTTCTTCAAAACGCTGAATTGATTTTTATCTCCAATCTTCCACGATCTGATTAGAAATTCATCATGTCATTCAACGGCCGAGTACGATCGCACGGCAGGGTACTTCAAAACTGTGTCACAAGATATTCCGCCTTCATTCTGTTGGTCGTGCTGATTTGCAACGGATCCTTTTCAGCAGCAGCACGGATTCCCGTTGAGGATACTTCTGCTGAAAAACGTTTGAAGGTGTTACTGATTACTGGCGGCTGCTGTCACGATTATCAGAATCAAAAAAAATTGATACGAGAGGGACTGTCAAAGCATTGTGACAATCTTGATTGGACGGTGCTTGAGTATGGGTCGCAGCGAGATTTGAAAATCGATGTGTATAAGCGATCGGATTGGATTAAGGGATATGATCTGGTCATTCACAATGAGTGTTACGGTGGGGTAGAAGATCCCGATTTTGTCAATGGCATTGTCCGTGGTCACACTGTCCATAAAGTACCAGCAATTGTTATTCATTGTTCGATGCACTCCTATCGAAATTCCTCTGCCGCGGATCAGTGGCGAGCTTTGCTTGGTGTGACAAGCACAAGGCACGAAAGAGCGAAGCGATCCCTGCGTATTGAATCCACAAAAGAGGGGGAATCATTTGGGTTGAAGCGAATTCTCCGCAATGGTTGGGATACCCCTAATGGTGAACTCTACATCATCGAGCGTGTCTGGCCGCAGACGGTAGTGCTAGCAGATTCCTACAGTGATGAAACCGGTAAACGCGAACCCGTTGTTTGGTTGAATGAACATAATGGGGTAAAAGTCTTTGGTATCTCACTTGGTCATCATAACGAAACGATTGAAGCGGAATCGTGGCAGCTAATGGTCTCGCAGGGTCTGCGTTGGGCAGTAGACGAATAGATTCTCTGTGTGCCGAGATGAGGGATAAGTTGCTTGGATATTCAGTCATTGGATCGGCTGTGTAACCAAGTCAATGGCTGACAAAAGTTAAAGGAAAGATCAATGCAAAGCGTATTTGCCTATGGCCAAGCATCAGTCAACGTCGGTCACTATTTTTTCTTCAGGTTCTTTTTACTACCGTGCCTGTTCGGCCTCGCAGGATCATTCCTTGGTGCCAACGCATTGATGGCGATCGATCAGGAGAGTAGTTCTAAAACAGAAGAGGTAGCCAGCCTGAAAATCAGTGGCGGCGTTCGATATCTATCTAGCTCACGGGCGGAATTGCGGTGGGAATCGAATCTGAAGGGTGCCGCGGTGGTTGCCTACGGAGTGGATAAGACACTTGGAACCCTCGTGGAATCAAAAGGTGTTGGAACTAGTCACTCGGTGATTCTTGAGGATCTTGATCCTGACATGGAGATCTACTACCGAATTGCGGTAAAGCACACTTCTGGGCGTAAAATCAGTGAATTTTATCGAGTAGAACCGGGGATGAATTATCGCCTCCCCAGCATCAATCAAGATTCTCCAATAGAAGGTGGGTCGGAACGGAGCAAGTTTGCTACGTCGCTGGAATCGATTGTTCCAAGTCTGTCAGGTATTGTTGTCCTTGATGGGCAGCTTGCAGATAGCTGTCTATCTACTTTATTGAGAAACGGCGACATTAGTATCTTAGTTGGGTTTGATGGACAGGATGCGTTACAAGAGTTTCGCCAAGCTTCGTACCGCAAAGGTATCTATGGCGTCCATGTTTCTGCACAACTCCTCCGCGATTTGCCCAGCGAGTTTGCCAACTGTGTGATCACGAGTCCTGCGGGGTTGGAGCGTTCCTTGGAGTGGTTGTCACCATCGGGGAAGTTGGTTTGTCAGTCGGCTGAACAGCCACCAGAAGTCAGTTACCGCGGCGAAAAAGTGGAATGGTCCGAAGTTTCTGCCAACTGCTGGTTAGGTGTGCAGACCTCTTTGGAAAAACTTTCCGAGTGGGGACATCAATACGGGAGTCCTGCTAATGCCTCCTATGTGGGTGAGTCACTCGGGGGTGTCGATGACACTTCTGAATTGGAAGTGCGTTGGCTGGGGCGTCCGGGAGCTGATTTTGGGATTGATCGCAATCCACGTATGCCCGCTCCGTTGGTCACCGGTGGGCGATTGTTTCATCAAGGTATGAATCGAATGGTCGCTGTTGACGCCTTCAATGGTGCGATTTTGTGGTCGCTTGAAATACCAAAATTGAGGCGAGTGAATATTCCACGAGACAGCGGTAATTGGTGTGCTGACGAAGATCGAGTCTACGCAGCTGTCGGTGATCGATTGTGGGTCATTGATGCCGCAACGGGAGAGATGTTGCATACCGTAGAACCTCCAGAAGGCTATCAGGATGGATTCGATTGGGGATACGTCGCAGCGACAGAAGATTTTGTTGTCGGTACTGTGGTTCCCAGTGGCGGGATCTACGAGGAGTTTTGGGATAAGCCAAGTTGGTATGACGGCATCAATGATACGGCTGCCGCTAAGGTGTGCGGCCGTAATCTAATGGTTTATGACAAAAAGTATGGTGATTTGATTTGGCAGCGAGTCATGGATTCCGTGCTGCATTCAACGATCCCGTTCCACGAAGACAAGTTGTATTTCGTTGAGGTGGATGATCCTGAATTGGGTCAGCAAGCCATCGGACGCTTGTCGGATGCGAAAATTTGGTCGAAGGCATCGGTGGTTTGTGTGGACCTGAAAACAGGCGAGGAGAATTGGAAGGTCCAGGCGCCCGCCACCAGCAAGGTCGAGGTGATAGCGTTTGGAGTTGCAGATGCTAACCAGTTTGTTTTGGAGACATCTTCCGGTGGTAAGTTTCACTTAGCTTCTTTTGACGCAAAGACTGGTGAGAAACGCTGGGAGCAAAGCCCTAAGTGGTCTGAAGATAACCATGGTGGCCACATGCAGCACGCGGTGCTGATGGATGGAAAAATTTTTCTTCAACCCAGTATTCTCGATGCCTCCAACGGCGAGATTATTAAGACTGACACCCTTGGAAAACGTCGCGGCTGTGCGACGCCGATTGGAGCGGGTGGTTCCATCATTTATCGAGGGGGTACAGGACCGGTTACACTCTGGTCTTTGGAGGGTGAGAAGACATCTGAGTTCGCAAGATTACGGCCGAGTTGTTGGCTTAGCACCATTCCGGCTCACGGTATGCTTTATTCTCCCGAAGCGGGAGGTGGCTGTTCTTGCGGTGGCTGGATGGAGTGCTCTATCGGATTCGCTCCCCTGCCCTCAACCGCAGGTCAGGATGTGAAACTGAAGTAGGTTTTTTTATCACTGATGCAGGAAATCTGTGAAATCTCATGTTTTCTCATATGATTCAAAAAATGGTATGCCTTTCGTATCGCGGTTCTGAGTCGCGTCTGTTGCGTCGGCATTCGCGGTTAGAACTTCCCCTTCTAGTCCTTACCCTCGGATGTTTGTTTATTCCCATCATTGCTCATGGTGAAAATTGGTCTACCTATCGACACGACAACCGTCGAAGCGGCGTCACAAGTGACACGGTCCTTTTTCCTCTAGATCCTCTTTGGGTGTGGAAATCCCCTCAGCCTCCGCGAACGGCGTGGAGTGGTCCTGCGAAGTGGGATGCCTACACAGGTAACCGGGATCTTCAGTCGATGAGGAATTTTGATCCCTGCTTCTTTGTCACGGCCGACAAGGATTTTGTGTTTTTTGGTTCGAGCAGTGATGACGCCGCACACGCCTTGGATGCGGCGACAGGAAAAGAGGTTTGGGTCAATGTCGCCGGTGCTCCAGTCCGACTACCACCTACCATCGATGGCGATCGCGTCCTGTACGGTTCAGATGATGGTTATGTGTATTGCGTGAATCGTCGATCAGGCGAGCAGATATGGGCTGTGCGAGGGGCCGATGACAATCGCCGGATTTTTAACGATCGAAAATTAATATCACTTTGGCCGATTCGAACGGGCGTGATGGTGCATGATGGACTGGCGACCGTTGGGGCATCTCTAGTTCCATGGGAGGAATCACACCTGATTACTGTTCAGGTTGCAACGGGTCAGGCAGAAAGTGACGGTTGTTTTCATCGTCGTCTGAGTGCTGTGACGTTGCAGGGTGCTTTGTTGGCTTCCGAAAAAAGACTCTATGCTCCTCAGGGTCGCTCGGCGCCCTTGGCTTTTGGTAAAGCTGATGGCAAGCCAATGGGGGCCGTAGGCGAAGCGGGTGGAGTCTTTTGTATCCTTACCGAGGATGAAGTCCTGTTGGCGGGTCCAAACACTCAGAAGGAACGTGAGCATCAGATTCGGATGACCAGTTTGGGTGAATCCAAAGCACTGGCTTCTTTTGCAGGAACCAATCGTATGTTGGTATCCGGTAAGCAAGCTTGGTTTTCCGTGGGTGGAAAACTGAAACAGCTTGATCGCTCCGTATTTTTGGAATCCCAGAAGATCATCAGTGAAGCGTCCGCAGCAATTCCAAAAGGTCAGAAGCCCTCGGAGCAAATTGTAGCAACCATAAACGACGCAAAGGCTCTGCAGACCAGTGCTTGGCAATGGTCGATCCCGTGCGCGGTGCCGCTCGAAATGATCAAGGCGGGTGACACGTTATTGCTTGGCTTTCATGGAGAAGTGCATGCCTACGCATGCGATTCAGGTGAGCTGTTGTGGAAGCAAATGATCAATGGATCCGCCTATGGAATCGCGGTTGCACATGGACGTGTCTTTGTGAGCACCGATGATGGAGAGATTTATGCCTTTGGAAGAAAACTCTAATGAGAACCAAGGAAGCAATCGCTCGGATTAGTTTTTCTTCCACTGCCTCCGGTGGAATTCGATCACGTCACTTTTTGTGTCGTCTGTTATTTGCTGTCATTCTGGTTCTTTCGGTTCGCTCCGCCATCGCTTGTAAGTTGCCAGTGTTCCGTTATGCATTGGAACGCTGGGGTGTTGACCAGTATCGCTTAGTTGCCTTGGTGAGTGATCCGAGTCAAGCCAGCGTTAGAGAGGCACTCGAGACGCTAGAGGAACGAAGAGCAAGTCAATGGAATGCGAAAATCGAGATCGTGAACCTCAATGAAATGTCAGAAGATCAATGGTGGCTCTTCGAGGGCCTTGATGATGGGGCAAAAGATCAACTGCAGGTCTATTTTCCAACAGGTAAAGGTGAAGACCGACTAGGTTGGTCCGGTGAGCTGAACACGGATTCTGTGAAGCAATGGACTTCGTCACCCATTCGGGACTCTCTTGTGATGGATTTGGCAAATGGTGTCTCTGCAGTTTGGTTGCTGGTAGAAGGCGATGATCCTGCTGTAAACGATCAGCTAGAAAAAGATTTGAGAGAGACTCTGGAGCGAGCCAATCGTGACATCAAGATTCCCGAAGGCGTGATTGCTCCCGATGAAGCGGCGAAATACTTCCAGGAAAACCCTGGAGCTTCGATGGATGACGTTCTGCGATGTGCGGTTCCCCTCAAAGTTGAATTTCAGATGCGCAGGCTTTCCCAAAAGGACAAACGTGAGGCAGCAACAATCGCAATACTCCGCTCACTCGGTGTGAATGAAGGTGAGGCATGGTTAGTACCTGTATTTGGACGTGGAAGAATGCTGGATGCCATTCCAGCAGAGCCTTACCCGTCCGATGTGATATTAAAAGCTTGCCAATATATGGTCGGCGAGTGCAGTTGTACGGTGAAGGCCCAGAATCCTGGGGTTGATCTTTTGCTGAACGTGGATTGGCAACAGAAACTAGGTGTAGAGGAAATTGTTTTTGGGTCCGGTTCAACGCTCGCACCCGAGTTACTTGATGTTCCTGCTGGGAAAGATTCAGCAGGTAAAGATTCAACAGCTCCCTCCACTGCTGCAATGTCCGAGGATCAGGCCGCCGACTCGGAAGATTCCGGGCAAGAAGAGCCTGTGATCAAGGATGAAATGACTTCGTCTCTCAGTACTGATGCGTTACCCGTTCGACAGAATAGGCGTACTCTGATTCTCGCATCATTTGCTGTTGGCTTCATTCTCTTTGGATCGGCTGCTCTGATGTATGTAAAACGCGAGCATTGAGATGTCCCACTAACTGGTTTTACAGAGTGTTCAAACTTCTATGAGTTTGGTAACCAAATGGAGTTGGGAGAATGAGTGGATGCACTGTGCTTCGCTCGGCGACGAGCTTTGATACGCACATAAGGAGCAATGTGATTAGCTCGATCTGCGAAGCTACCTCGCCTTGCTTCTAACTTTGCGTGCATCGGTTCGCTGAGATCCTCAATCATAAATCCGGACCGGCAAATACCACCAATGAGCTGCTCCCAGCGGTGAACAAATTCGATCGCACCCTTTTCCCGTAATCGCTGAGCGTTTCTGCTTTTGGAATCGGTACACGGAATGGGATCTGTTCGATAATAAGTGTTTTCAATCTCGTAGCGACCTCTCTCGTTAGGATCAAGAGAGGCCTGCAAGCTAACGGGCTGCTTGTGCTGGCTGATATAAATCCCCCCTGGTCGTGTGACCCGGGCCACCTCACTAAAAACAGGCGCTACATTGGGGATATAACAAGTACTCACCGGGTGAATCACAATGTCGAATTCACCGTCTTGAAGCATGGGTAAGCTCTCCATGCTGTTCTCGATCAGGCGGAAATGGAAACCCCTTTCCGCAGCCACTTGTCGATCGAGTTCAAGCATCGCACCACTGATGTCAACAACTGTGACAATGGCTCCCGCAGCAGCATAGAGAGAGCTCTGACGACCTCCTCCGGCAGCTAAGCAAAGCACGTGCTTGCCTGCAATGGAGGAGCCCAGCCAACCTGAGCCATCGACCGTCCTCAGTGGTGAGGCGAGCTCTTCATCCGTCGCTGGACGGCACAGCGGTGACTTAGCTGCCGCCATGGAGTCGTAAACCTTCCGATTGTTTTGACGGATTTGTGCCGGATCCATTTTTTGCAAGTGTTGCTTAATGGGTGTGGATTGGTTTGTTTATGTGCTCTATTTGTCCCTGTTTTACCCAAGAAAAACCATGCCCCGCTCGGCAGCGGGGGTTTTCTTGTAATTTAATCTGTTCGGAAGGGAACTTTTTGGAGCGTTTGGAGTCACACGGTATGAAGAGATTGGGTGAAGGGCTGGAATAGCCGATGTTGGAAAGGCTGGGTGAGGGCCCGTTGACCGACCTTTTCCCAGGAGACACGAAAAAATGCGTGCTCCCAGGTCAATCGCTTCAAAAATAATTCATAATGAACTCCGCCTGCGGTATTCCTTTCCTTTGGTGCCTTAGTCAATCCAAGTCATGAAACCCACCCAAGAACAACTCGATCAGTTAGTTAGCGGGTACATCGACGGTGTTCTTGACGACGAAGAGTCTCACCAGTTCCAAAGTTTACTAAAGAGCGACCCCTCGATTGCTGACCAACTTAAAAAGGCTGTTGAGATCCGAGAGTCAGTCAAGCTCGCTTTTCAGGTGGCTCCCACGGTGAGACCACCGGAGGGCTTTGCTACCGAAATTCTCTCGGCTGCTGTTGCTCGTGCTCATGAAGAAGGGATGGAGCTGTCACTTCGCAGGATGGCTGTTGAGCAGGAACCCTTGAGCCGTTTATCCTCATCCTCGACACAGGTCAGCACTCGACGGCTCTTGGTCTTTACGGCAGCGATTGCGGCAAGTTTGTTAGCTTTCGTTTTCGGTACAGACTTTCTCGATCAGGAATCAAAACCAGGGTCTCCTCTTTTGGCCCAAATTGAATCACCCTCCGTCAACGAGAAAAGCATTAGTGAGCTGACTCAATCAGATTCTGGAGAGAAACAAGGATCCATAGATGGAATCAGCGAAAGTAATATTTCGGTAGCCCAGTCCGCAGCAAACGTTATGGATGCGGAGGGTGAGCTGGGATCCACCAACGACGGCGGGACAGATTTGCAGAGAGCAGTGGATTCAACAGCAAGCCAGCAGCAAGGCCCGATGATAGCCAGTTCATCCGCTGTGGTAGATCGCACGATGGAAGAAGCGAATGCTGGAAATAGCTTAGAGGCTCTGCAATCTCCCACCGGAGCGGTTCTTGTTCTGGAATTAAAACAAAGTGAGGCAGGTAGGGAGAGTCAGGCAGTCCGCAACGCGCTGGCCCTCGCAGGCATCCGAAGTGCAAGTGAGATTCCAGTCAAGAAGAATCTACTTGAGGATCTGATTCAGCAGTCGGACTCACGTCAAGAACTGACTCAAGCTGAAAATCCAAGAGCTTCTGAGGCCTCGGTTTTATTTCTTCGTGTTTCGGCAAAACGCTTCGATCAATTTTACCAACTCGTTTGGTCCGATCAGCAAGGCGTGGAGTCACTAGCAATGTCAATTGCGTTGGATGCACCGCTGTTAAGTTTGGTTGAATCGGTTCGCCGTGACCCAACGACCGTGCAGGACCAAGCGGTATCATTCCAATTCGAAGAAGAGAGAGCTCAAAGCTTATTGCTGGATCGGCTACAAAAGTTGCCACTTGTTCCTATGGATCGAGAGGTCAGATTGACCCCATCTCTTTGCTCCGAAGCCGATTTGCAAACACAGGTTTTCTTATTGGTTCGTTAACCCGTGGGAAGCAAAATCTGTGTGGCACTCATCCGGAACATGACAATTCCAACCGCCTATCGGCCCAAACGTTGAAGGACAACATCTAGAGTCTTTTTCAGGGCCGCGCCGCTAGCTCGCATTCCCTGCACTTCTTTTGGCCACAGCTCGATTTCCATGCGATCGATAACTCCCTTTCTACCTACTACAGTGGGTACTGAAAGCGCAACGTCACGAATACCATAGCAACCCGATTGCACGCTACTCACGGGAAGTACTCGCCGCTGATCTAAGGCGATCGCATCGATTACATCGCGGATCGCGATTCCTACTGCAAAGCCAGCACCACCTTTTCGTTTGATGACTTCTGCTCCACTGCCCCGAGTCCGAGTGAATAGTTGGTTTGCCAGGGTAGGTGTCCAACCCGGGTACCGATCGAGAGGTAGGCCAGCGATGGTTGCACTGCTCCAAACAGGAACCATGGAATCACCGTGTTCACCGAGAATGAGTGCTTTGGTTTGTGTGGGTGGTGACTTCAGTTGATCGGCGATCAATGAGCAAAAACGGATCGTATCGAGTTGGGTACCCAGTCCGATGACCTGATCGCAAGGGAGCCCCAATTCCTTTGCAGCCACGTAAGTGAGAATATCCACGGGATTACTGACAACAAGAACAATTGCGTCCGACTTGGGGCCAGCGTTTTTGACATCGCTGAGAATCTGCATGAATAGGTCGGTATTACGGTTAATCAGGTCAAGACGCGATTCATCAGGCTTCCTCCGAAGACCCGCAGTGATACAGATGACATCGCTATCGGCGATGTGTTCGTAACCTCCCCCAACAATCGCCTGATCCGCAACACTTGGCCCACCATGCTGGAGATCTAAAGCTTGGCCGACAGCAAGTTCTTGATTGACGTCGAGTAGAGCGATTTCTCTCGCAACACCACCGCATTGCAACGCAAACGCTGCACACGAGCCAACGAGACCGCCGCCACCAATGATTGAGACTTTCATAGGGGATTCTTTTTATCAATAACGAAATATGAAATTGGGATTGAGGTGAATGGGCTCGGTGACGGCATCAGCTGGAGTCATGCTGATCGGCTTCACTTCGAAGTCCATTTTTCTGTGTAACTCGAAGGGACTTAGTTGCTCTGCATCTGTCGTATGACTTCGTCGGTAATTGCTTTGACCAACGCTTCTTCAGAGCTAGGAGCGGAACCCGCAGTGGAGTCGGTACTCGCTGAAGAAACCGGTGGCGGAGCGGGAAACGCACGGCGCTCAACGCCCGCGGCAGCCCAAGAGTCACGAAATACATCATTCGCACAGATGTCGCAATTATCGTACTCGGGGGTGTTGCGAGGATCCTTGTAGCCCCACTTGTCTTTGAGATCGAGCAGTTCCTGTGATTTCTCGCCACTTAGATAAGAGACGTTACCAAGTTGACGGGACAGCATCAGCATACGGCAGTAGGAATCGAGTATCTCCGTCCACCAGTAAGCCTGCTCTACCGTTTCTCCGTAACTCACCGTGCCATGATTGGCGAGGATCATGACGTTGGTGCGATGCACAAATGGAAGGATCGTGTCAGCGAATTCCTGACCGCCAGGTGTTTCATATTTTGTGATCGGCACATCACCTAGAAATACCTCTACCTCTGCTAGAACGCATTGAGGAATCGCTTCTCGAGCAATCGCCAACGATGTGGCGTGACGTGGATGGCAGTGGACGACACTTTTGATGTCTTCTCTTTGTTTGTAGATCTCAAGATGAAGTAGCGCTTCGCTTGATCTTTTTTTCCTACCAGCAATCTGATTGCCCTGCATGTCGATCAATGCGATGTCATCAGGTTTTAGGTAACCCTTGCAATGAAGAGTGGGTGTGCAAAGCACTTCATTTTCGCTGACACGAACGGTGATGTTCCCATCATTGGCTGCTGCAAATTGGCGATTGTAAATGCGACTGCCAATGTCGCAGATGTCCTGCTTGATACTGTGTAAATTCTGCATTTCTTCTCTCAGGAGTTAATTGTCATTCGGGAACTGGTTTCCACCCTGACTCGTTGTTGTAAGGTTTGGTTACAGAATGGAGTTTGTCGAGTAATTTGATTGAATTTCAAGGAATCGAGACGTTGTCGATGAGCGCTACGATGGAAGCGTCCAGCGGTTTGACATCGGGATAAAAGGGTTGCGTCGATTCTGGACCCTCAGCCAGACCGACGAGATCCCCTATCCCACTCCCGCAGAGATCCCAAGCGATCACGGTGTCGCCGCCCAGGGGCGTTTCTTCAATGCGGTCGATATGGTCAACAATTTCGACACAGCGTAATTTTGCACCCTGCATACTCGGGTGAGCACGTGACAAAGTGAGGGTGCCAACGGTTCTTGCCATTTTCACGATTTACCGCTCCCTTTCTGTGCAATCTTTGCAGCCACATTGACTGCACTCGTGAGGTTGAGTCGTTTCATATCGAGGATCCACGCGGTCACATCCAACTCTTGACCGAAACGCAACACTTCGTTGATGGATCCCACCATGGTGGCGGTTTCGCCAATGTTGAGGATCTGGTGCTGAAGTTCTTTAGCGGGTGTCTCACTGAGGATCAGACGAGGTAGTGGATCCCGGAGTCCTCGTATTCGGAGTTGGTTTTCTACAGCCTTCGCTCGCTCAGGATTTTCGCGGTCTGTGACTTGTGACCCACTGCCATTTTGAGGACGGTTGAGTTGAGGTGATCGTTCGACTCGAGTGATCTTGATACCACGTGATTTTGCTTCATCCTTTGCTGAAGGGGTAATCACGGCATCTTGATCTACCAGAGCAATCGAGATACCACTGGAGGTTTCGTGGATTGAAGCTGCCGTGATCACGCGATCTTGGATGTAAGTGGCATTGCGATTTGTGCGTGAGGGTAGCGAGGATTCCTCGGGCTCCCCGTTGTGGATAAGTTCACCTCGCTTCGCGTTGAGTTGCGCAACGATTACCTCGGCAATTCTCTGAATTGCCACTTGGTCAACTTGGTGCGATGAGTATCCGTTCTGGCTTGCCATTTTTACTGATCCATGATCCCCATGACCGTCCATCGAGCAGGGTTGGTCGATTGACCAGTGATTTCACGTGCGTACTTGCCGTCGCTTGTAACCATTACGCAATCACCCGGACGTGACCCAAATTCATCCAAAGCAATCAGGGGTGGACCATCTGGGGATCCATCCATGGTTAATAGATTGATGAGGACTAACCTTTGCCCATCCAAGCTGTGATGCTTGATGGTGGCTTGAGCTGATCCGAGGACGCGCGCGGGTTGCATATTGATCGTTCCGTTCTTTAAACCACTCGCAGTTCATCAATCATGCTACAACGACGCTCACGAGTGAACGTATTTGCGGTCGTTACACCCTCTCCGGTTGGTCCTGCGATTGAAAAAGACAGGTAGCCTTCTCCGCCGAGTCCAAGAGCTGACATGCTTGGTCCGTTTTTGACATACAAAGTGGTATCAAGTTGACGCCCCATTTTTGTCATGTTGTGAACATTTCTGGAGTGAATGATCGCTGTATGGCGGAACCCATGTTCATGTTTCTGAGCCATCTCAATCGCATGGTCGATGTTTTTGGCTCTTACAAAGGGCACGAAAGGCATCATTTGTTCGACACTGACGAATGGGTGATTCTCATCCGTCTCGCCGAACACAAGGTCAACCGAGTCATCAATATCGACGCCCGCAGCTCTCGCGAGGACAGATGCGTTTTGACCGATGAAATCTTTGCAGGCAGCATCGTGTTGATCATCACCAACTTTGACGATGGCCTTTGCGGTGAGGTTCTGAATCTGACTTTGATTCAGCTCGACTGCACCGGCCCGTCGCATCGCTGCCATCATGTCATCAAAGACTTCATCAACAACGAAGACCTCCTTTTCAGCGATACAGAGGAGGTTGTTGTCGTAAGATGCACCCTGAATAATGCTGCGAGCTGCGTTATCGAGATCAGCGGTCTCGTCAACCACTACCGGTGGATTACCTGGACCCGCGACGATTGCTCGCTTTCCGCTACGCAAAGCGGCGCGGCCAACAGCAGGACCTCCTGTCACGCAAATCAAGGCGACACTACGGTGGGCAAAGAGGGCTTCGGCGGATTCCAATGTTGGCTCAGCGATCACACAAATAAGGTTATCGATGAACAAGTCGTACATGATCGAGAGATTGAGTCGACTCACACCCTCTACAGATAGTGTCTTTCCAGAGGTGAGCGGATTCCCCACCACGGTATTTCCTCCGGCTAGCATGCTCACAGCATTTCCCGTGATGGTTGGTAAGCTGTGGGTGACCGGAGTGATCGCCCCGATGACTCCGAAGGGTGCACGTTCAATCACGGCGAGGCCATGGTCACCGCTGAAGCATTTTGTCTCCAGCATCTCGACTCCAGGAGTTTGTTCCCCGAGTGTGCGGAGTTTCTCAATCTTATGCTCGAGACGTCCGATCTTGGTCTCCTCCATTTCCATGGTGCCCAGTTCTTCACACTGTTCAATGGAGATTCGGCGAATGATCTCGATGACGTGTTTGCGATCGGCGATGGAGCGGTCGCGAAATTGTTCGAAAGCTGCTCGAGCAGCATTCACAGCAGATTCAGCATCTTGGAAAACACCGTATCGGCCAGAGGATTCACTCAGGCCCGAAGATGTTGGTGTGCTGCTTCTTGGCGATGGCATCGGTCCAACTTCAGCGAGAACTTGTGCCACTACATTTCGAATAATGTTTTCGTCGTATTGCATGATTCAACTATTTAATTTGATTGAGCCCGTGATAATCAGGATTCCTGTCTTGAGAAGACTTCTTGCTTCTCAATGTGAACCTGATCGACAATGCCGATGATGACGGCGTCGATTGGAAGCGTTTTGGTTTGCGGTGTTAGTCGTGCGCTACTTCCTTGGGTGATCAAGACAAAATCACCTTCGCCCGACCCCAGCGTGTCCACTGCGATGAATGTACGGCCGGTGGTTACCAGCGAATTGCGTTTTTTTTCTTCAAGCCGGTAAGGCTCGACGACTAGCAGTATGTGTCCGGTCATCGAGTCGACTTTCTGAGTGCTGACTACTGATCCGGTTACTTTCGCAACAAACATTGAATGATTGCCTTCTGTTTTGCTACTGATTCAATGCATCGACGCACTGTCGTGCTACGATGATTTCTTCGTTAGTTGGAATGACCCACAGCTGAACTTTACTGCCGGATTGGTGGAATGTGGATTCACCCTTCACTGCTTCGTTTGCCTCCGCATCAAAGTGAATTCCAAGTTCTTCCAAGCCTTCACAGACAGCAGCACGAATGCGACTTCCCTTTTCACCAATTCCGCCGGTGAAGACGATCGCGTCCGCACCACCCATGGCAACGAGCATTCCACCGAGTTGACGCCGGATCTCTTGGACAAAAACATCCAGGGCAAGCTGAGCTTGTGTGTTTCCGTCATCTGCAGCTTGTTCGAGATCTCGAATGTCACCACTGATTTCACTCATCCCAAGGAGCCCACCATGACTAGCGAGATGCGAAAGCACCTCATCAAGGGTCATGCCTGTTCTTTCAATGATCAAAGGGATCGCGAAAGGATCAAAGTCACCAACACGATTGTTCTGTGGGAGTCCCGTTTGAGGAGTCATTCCCATTGTCGTTAACACACTCTTTCCCGAATCAATGGCGGTCAGGCTACTGCTACCACCGAGATGACAGGAGATAACTCTGGCGTCATTGCGTTGCAGCACTTCTGCTGACCTGGTGGCGATATAACGATGACTTGCACCGTGGAAACCATATTTGCGTATGTGAAATTCATTGGCCCATTTTCGAGGAATCGCATATTCGCGACGACTCGCGGGAATGGTCCGATGGAAATCAGTTTCAAATGCCGCAACGAGAGGAATCCCTGGTAGTTTGTCACGCATTGATCGCATCGCGGCAATGTACGGAGGGTTGTGTGCCGGTGCTGCGGCATTCATTTCCGACATTGCTTCGAGTACTTCGTTATCAACCTGAAACACTCCTGAAAGTCGACCGCCATGAACGGCTTTGAAACCGATGGCTGCGACCCCTGAAGCATCTTTGAGAACGCCATGCTCCGGATCTGTCAGTTGCTGTAAACACGCGGAAACAGCAACACCATGATCTTCAACAGGCATCTCGCGTTCGTCTGTCCAGTCACCTATTTCTACCACGCAGTTACTTTGAGCTTGACCGATACGATCAACGGCACCGCGCGCTAAGCATTGTTCGGTTGACATGTCGTACAAACGATACTTAAAGCTGGTGGAACCTAGATTTGCAACGAGAACAAGCACAGGTGATTTTCTGGTGGAGTAATGAGGTGAAGTTTCATTGAAAGCCAGAGTCATCTGGCCATCTTTGGCGAACGCTTCTTGGTGCGATTTGGTCTCTTTGGATACCTCGGAGAGGATCGCTGGATTAGAGTTCGCCGTTATGCCAAAAAAGCTTTGGACAAACCTTCGGAGGGGCGTGGGATGATGTGGCTGCTCACCAACTCACCTACTTGTGAAGCTGCTGTCGCGCCTGCTTCCACAGCTGCTCGGACACTGCCCACATCACCGCTCACGACTGTGGTGACGTAAGCTCCACCGATGTCGACTCGTTTTACGATTTCTACATTCGCGGCCTTGGCCATGGCGTCAGTCGCTTCGATCAAAGACAAAAGGCCTTTGGTTTCGATCAAACCAATTGCATCATTCATATGAGTTCTCTTTATTAGTCAAGATTGTTAATTATGTTTTCAGTTTCAAAAGTAAACAGCTGCAACGTGATGAGAGTTTTGCCGAAGGTTGGCTGCAATGTTTTGAGCAGCTCCTTCTGAATGAACACTCAAATTACTTCTTTGCAGCTGGGGTCTTGAGGACCTTGGGAAGATCTTCGTGAGGTCGTGGAATGACTTGCACGCTCACGACTTCGACAATGCGTACTGCAGCAGCAGCGACCGCATCGGTAGCCGCTTTGACCGCTGCAACGTCACCGGTGACAAATGCACTGACGAGACCGCTGCCCACTTTATCCCAGCCAAGGAATTGAACGTTGGCTGCTTTCATCATTGCGTCGGATGCTTCGAGAAGGGAAACAAATCCCTTTGTCTCGATCATCCCTAAAGCTTCACTAATCTTTGCCATCTTAGATTCTGCCTACAAAAAGGGAGGTTTGATCGTTTCGTGGTGAAACGACCGTAAAGAAAACGATTGTTAATTGATTTGTAATTCTGTTAATGGTCCTTGCACTTGCACCCGGACTTCTTCAGCACCAGCTCGGTTGCTGCATCCAAGTTACATGCGTTGCCCTCATCGGTATCAATGTGGACTTCAAGTTTCGCGGATGGATCGGCACGAACCAAAACATCTTCTAGTGTCACACTGCAACTGGGACTTGCGATCTGCAGTTGCATCATGTCGCCATTACTGACGCCGTAGTGAGCTGCATCCGATTCGTTCATATGGACGTGCCGCGCTGCGCGAATTACGCCCTGTTCGAGCTGAACAGTTCCTGCTGGGCCGACAAGGACACATCCGGGTGTACCTTGGATGTCACCGCTATGACGTACGGGGGCGTCAATGCCCAACGAGATGGAATCGGTAAGTGCCAGTTCCACCTGACTGGCCGGTCGGGTAGGTCCCAGGACGCGGACATTGGGAAGCATCCGTTTGCGGGGTCCGACTACCATGACAGTTTGTTTGGCGGCATAAAAACCGTCCTGATATAAATCTTTATCAGGCTCCAAGACGGCTCCCTTACCGAAAAGGATCTCAACATGCTCGTCGGTTAAGTGGCAATGTCTTGCTGAAATGCTAACTCGGAGATTGGGTTTGCCGTCCACCCAGCCAGGCGGCGTCATGGAACCAGCAGGTGATGCCGGTTCCCGATCTGCTGTGTGACCGGATCCCGATAGTGAGGATCGAATCGCCGTTCGGACGAGTTGCTCGATGTAGCTGCGGTCGATCGTTGAGTTCATGTAGGTCAACTCGTTGGATCCTATTTGGTGTAATGGTTAGTGGGGGAAGTGGATGTTCCATCCGTTGCTACTTCAGCCAAACGTAGGTCAACACCTGCGAGTTCGAGATGATCTTTCCACTTGGTTTGTAGATCACTGTCACTCACTAGCCCGTGTACTTCCTGTAGTCCGCATAATCGGCTTAAGCTGACTCTGCCAAACTTACTGCTGTCCGCAACCACAATCGCTTGATCTGCTGCAGCAAGCATTGCCTTTTCGCTCTCGACGAGCATCATGTTGCTGTTGAAATATCCACGGTCCGTGATCCCGGCTACAGAAAGAAATGCCTTGCCAACGTTGATGCTGTTGAGCATCGCATCGGCCATCGGGCCAATCGTGACAGCGGTTCTCCCGCGAACACAGCCCCCGAGCATTACAAGAGCAAGGGAGTCGCTGGATGAAAGAAGATGCGCCACGGGCAAGCTGTTGGTCACCACCTGAAGTGGTCTGCCCACGAGGTGTCTAGCAAGTTCGTAAGTGGTACTGCCTCCATCGAGCAGGATCGTGTCGTGGTCATCGATCAGATTGGCCGCTTCGCGTCCGATCGCGGATTTTGCTAACCAGTGGTCATCATGACGCGTGCGAAAAACTTCGATCGTCTCCGATTCACCGGTCCAAAAGGCGCCCCCGTGGGTCCGTCGGACGAGTCCATCTTTTTCAAGTGCTTCAAGATCTCGTCGAATGGTGGATTCGCTGACCGAAAGGGAGAGGGCTAGTTCACCGAGTGAAGCAAAACCTGACCCCTGAACGAATTCGCTCAGTCGATCTCGTCTCATTTTGCTCATTCGGTCAATCCTCCGACCCGATCAGTGATTTTTGATAGCAATGACAGTCTTGCCTCTAGGTTGGTAGAAATCAATCAGCTTCCGATTGAAAACAGGCAAAAAAAATCGAATGTGCTGATTTTCATGTTCTTTTGCATTTAAACGGCCGTTGTTGTGACTGAATCTGGTGGTTTCTGGAGAGTCTTCACTGCTTTTGA
>JAAXIK010000538.1:18838-24226 GCA_012270385.1 Rubripirellula sp.
GTATAATTCGGCCTTTTCTTTGTCTGAATCTGGTGGCTTTTAGCGATATTTCCCTGCATCTGATCGTTGCTTTGCTTGGCTTTTGGGAGAATTCTTTCATTTTGAGTGGCTCGCGTCGTTGGTGGCTTCGGGAAGCCGCCTGTTTAGTCAGAGTCACTGTTGTTTCGTGCAGGTTCATCGACTGCCGGCGATGGAATCGGTAATCTGTTGGGCCTAGAGCGAAGGTTATTCGTGGATAGATTTTTCGATGACGGCCCAGAGATGCCTGTCTAGAAACGAAACAAATGAATTGAATGGGAGCATAAGAGGATGGCGAATCTGTCGGGCAAACGCGCTATTGTGTCTGGAGCGTCACTTGGGATTGGGCGTGCGGTCGCTATCGAATTGGCTCGGTCTGGTGCCGAAGTGGTCATCAACTATCGAAGTCACGAGCAAGATGCTTTGCAGGCCGTCGCAGAGTGTGAGGAGGTCGGAGGCAAGGCACACGCGGTCAAAGCCGATTTTGGCGAAGAACAGCAGATACAATCTTTAGTTGAGCAATCCATTCAGCTCATGGGAGGAATTGATATCGTTGTGAGTAATGCGGTTTATAGTGACCGGCATCTCTTTCTCGACTCTGACTTGAATGAATTCCGTAAAACCATCGATGTGAGCATGTGGGGAGCGTTTCACTTTGTTCGCTCCGCATGTCGTCAGATGGTGGAGCAGAATCAAGGCGGTAATGTGGTTGTGATCAGTAGTCCGCATGCTCACATGGCGATACCCGGAGCGATGGCCTACAACATGGCCAAGGCGGCGAATGACCAGATGGCCAGGACCGCAGCCTGCGAGCTCGCCCAGCACCGTATCCGGGTCAATATCATTCACCCTGGTTGGACAGACACGCCTGGGGAACGCAAATTCTTTTCCGAAGAAACGTTGAAGGCAGAGGGTGCTAAATTGCCATGGGGCAGACTGGGTAAGCCAGAAGAAATCGGGCGAGGAGTCTGTTTTTTGTGCGACGCAGGAAGCGAGTACATCACAGGAAGCACGCTCACGATCGACGGAGGTATTCAGCTACCTTGGCGTGAGATGTACCGCATCAACGAGAAGCCTTGAGTGGATTCTCTTGGTACTGTTTCAGTCAGTTCCCTTGCATCAGGCATAGAGCCCCGTCAGCGTGCCATCACCGCAGTAATCCGCGTTACCGAATGACGGCGTTGGGTATCCCATCGCCTCGCAGATGCTCATGAGTAATCGATTGTGAGGAACACGATTGCAGTGGATAGCTTGTCCCGTTTTGAAACCGAGTCCACCCCCTACCATCACGAAGGGAATGTCGTTTCGGGTGTGGGAGTTCCCTTTTCCGAGTTCGTTGGTCCAGACAAGCGTCGTATGATCAAGCATCGAGCCTTCGCCACCAGGTTCCGGTGTTTCCGAGAGTCTTTTGGCTAAGTAGGCGACTTGCTCGCAGTACCAAGTGTTGATTCGGATTAATTGTTCATACGCTTCTTCATTTGAATCGGGCTCATGCGAAATGGAGTGGTGACCTTCATCAATATCTAGCCATTTCATTTTCGCATTGCCAACGCTGTTCGTAATTTGAAATGTTGCGATGCGTGTGAAGTCATTCACCAAGCTGCTAAGTAAAAGATCCATCTGCATCTTGCACAATAACGGCATGTTATCGTTTTGTTCTTCGACATTAGGTTCCAGTTGAGGAACTGGATGACGTGTGGTCTTTTCACTGGAGGAGAGTTGCAATTCGCTCTTGATCTCTTTCTCGATGGATCGCACCATCTCAAGATGCTGTTTGAGCATGACTCGGTCTTCTGGGCTGACCATGGATTCGATTTTTCGAAAGTCATCACTGAGGTCATCAAGAACACTTGCAAGCATGGCCTTGTTTTGGGTTTGACCATAAAGCTTGTCGAACATCTGGTACGGGTCACTGATGGGAGCCATCGGCTGATTGGGGCCGGCGTAAGACCAGCGAGTCCAAGTATCAGCACGATCAGGAACCATCACACCGAATTCAAGTGATCCGAACCTTGTTTGAGTCTCTGGGTTTTCTTGAAGTCGATTTTTGAGGTGCTGGTCCACCGAGATTCCCATTGACCACCCTGCTGGTGTGTCGGAACCTCCTTGGACATCACCGGGAAAAAGTTCAATACCGGTCAAGAGACACCCAATCCCACGCATGTGTCCATCACCGTCACCCTTGATCCGGTTGTCTATTCCTTGGAGAGTCAGGACATGCTGTCTTAGCGGTTCAAGTGGAGCAAGAATCCGCTTGAGCGACTGTAGTTCACCTGCTTGGTCTGGCCAAAAGTGTTTAGGGATCACGCCGTTGGGGCTGAACAGGAAAACAAGCCTCTTTTTTGAGCTTCCCGATGCTGCCCACCCCAGGCTCGGAAGGCCCATGGCAAAATTGGCCGCTGCACCGCTGATTCCAAGATCTCTAACAAACTTTCGTCTTGAGAGTGTCATTGTGCGGTGTCCTTTGATTTGAGTTCTCTGTTGGAGGAAATCCGATCCACTTCAATTTCCGTCGTACACAGTTTAATCGAAGTTGGAGGTTTGTGAGGTGGGTGTTTTTTTGCGGGGCGAGAGTCGGTTTCTTATTGGATTGGTCGATTCTCTAGAAATCAAATGATGTGCCAAGGTGGCTGAAGATCGTTGATTCCGAATGCCTGAATTCTTACTGTTCCTTAAGGCTCGCACTCAGCCGGATGGGCTTGTCTTCTTTGAACTGCGGATCCGACGCAATGCATGCAATTTCAGTGATGAGTTTTTCGATGTTGAATTCATTGGAACGGAAGAACTGAGTGAGTTGATCCAATTGGTCATTGCCGTATGCATTAATGGGTTGTTTGACAAAGTACTCAAAAGCGGATTCAACGAATGCCGTGTGGCAGTCTGGGCTGTTGGCAATGTATTCTGCCAATTCTCTGGCTCCATTGAAGTCGACGGCGTCACCTTCTCTCGGCTGATACCGGCCTGATGCATCAATGGTTTGTTTCTTCTCCTCGGTACGGAATCGACCAACTGCATCAAATGCCTCCAGTGCAAAGCCGAGCGAATTGATTTTCCGATGGCAAACTTGGCAGCTCGTTTCGCCTGTTTGGAGTTCAACGCGCTGCCTAGTCGTCAGGCTTGGGTGAAGATTGGGGTTGATTGGCGTAAATGCCTCGCTTGGGGGGCGGAGGATTCTCCCCAAAGTGTGTCGAGTGAGAAAAACACCACGGTGGATAGGCGAGCTTGATCTAAAGTAGGCGAGATGACTCAGGATAAGCGGGTGGCTAAGGATACCTGCATGTATCTCGGGGTTCAGTACGGATTCCGAGAAAGACGCGGGCTCGGGAAGGTAGCCTGCTACTTTCGGCTCAGACGCCGGGTTTTCTGGCTCGTCGCCTGTAGCCACTGGGCTTTCTGGTTCCTGCTGTTCGAGTATTTCTACTTCCTCTTGTTCTGTATCTAGTTTGTTTTCCGCAGGCTGTGGTTTCCAAGACTCCCCATAGAAATCATTCAGAGCAGAGGAAGTCATTACTCGATCTGTCAGTAGGAGTTCTCGCAGGTTTCCCCCGCGTTTGAGGTTAGCGTCCAGCATGGCATCCAGCGATCCACGAAGCTGTTGCACAAGCTCAGCGTCAAACCCCGGATAGAGGTTTGTATCCTTTGTGATTTCCTCAGCGTCTCCTAGGTCCAACCATTGATAAAGGAATCTCTTTATCTTCGCCTGGGCTCGATAATCACGAATCATCTTCGAAGCGACCCGTGATACTTCTTGATCCTTTGTCATGCCGTCCTTTGCGATTACCGTCGTCAGCCAAGGGTCAGCCGGAAGCGAGTCATAAAGCACGAGCGCTAGACGGTTAGCTCGCCGTTGGCTGATGCTGCGATCGCTATCGATCGTGGGATAGAGAAATCGTGGTGATTTCAGGGAGATCAGGATCGATCGCTTAATCGCTTCCCCATCGTCTTCTGCTGCAGCAAGTTGATCGTCGATGTAACGGGTTGAAATTTCGTCGCTCAGCGGACCACGCAATGCGGTTTGCAGGATTTCTGTCAGGAAGCTCCGCAGCTTTTCTCGATTCTCATCAGGAATGTCTTTGTGGGATCTTCTGTATTTTGGATACAGTTCGGTTTTGGCAATTTCAGCGAATTCGAGTGCCGCCCGAGTTGTAGATTCATCCCATTGTCGATTTACCGAGGTGCCTCTTTCGTAACCATAACTTCTGTCGTCCGCCGGAAGTTTAGTCTGTAGTGAGAAGGTTGCGGGGAGCCGATTGGGGATCAGGTGCCGAGGAGGGATCACTTCTTCGACTCCCGAAGGTGGAATCCATGAAAGCGAAACCTTTGCGGGTGGCTGCTCTGTTTTTCGTTTGCGCTGAATGAACTCCAAAGTGAAGGGGTAGGCACGACCACCTGTCAGTTGGAGCGTTCGACGAAACTCCTCTTTTCCTGCAGATTGCACATGATTGTTGACGAGGACCCGTTCATTCGAACCGAATTTCAAAGTGCAGGAGAGAGTGCTGCGGAGGATGATTTCATAGCGACCCGTCTGATCCACTTTTAGCGAGCCTGACCAAGTGATTAAGAATTCTTCTTTGGTCACACCAGATGCGGGATTTTCCCTACCAAAGTCGAAATTGATCACAGGGTCCGTTCTCTTTACTTGGAGCTTATCCTTCGCCCACCTCGAGCCTGCAAAGTAGCTTGCTTCAACACCTCGTTCTTCTTGTGTCCAGCCGTTTCCTTGGAAGTGTCCGTATAGATCTGCAATGCTCTGTCTAAGTTGTTCTGCGGTTAACCTGGAGAGAGAGCGACGCACCGAGTTGGAAGATGGGTTGTTCGATTCAAGGTAAAAGCTGCTACGGATGTATTTTGCCACCCTCGCCGCTTCCTCTCCTTGGCAAGCGGTTGGGTTTCCTTCAGGCATTGTCTCGCTGATCAGATCCGTAAGCTCATCGATTTGAAGATCCCCTTTGAGCGGAGATTCATATTTTCCGTCCACGCCCTGACCTTTCTCACCATGGCAGTTGGCACACTGACGTGAGTAGATCTCTTGTCCGGAGATCATTGTTTCCTCGGCAGCGGAGTGTGTCGGGTCGATGACCGCGAGCAGAGTAAGAATAGAAAAAACGGAGAATATCTGAGAGTTGAGGGGGGGTAGCGACATCCTTCCAGTTCGGTTCCATGAACTTCCTGGAAGCCAGGACTTTTCTGTTGTTTTCATTGGAGTCGTTTAGGTTAAGTCGCTTATGCTGTGAAGGTGGGTAGCGATCTGGTCGCCGATGGGGTGATTTCGTATCAGGAGGGCTGTTGAAAGTCTTGTGTTTAACAAGATCCGCAACACACTAAGTTTACCAACTGGGGGAGCTAGAAGCGGTTGAAAAACTGATTTAC
>JAAXIK010000288.1 GCA_012270385.1 Rubripirellula sp.
GCGAAGAATTCCCGCCGGCTCGAGGAACGGGTGGAGGTAGAGTTCGCTGTGAATTAGGTTGCTGGATGGTGCCGCTGACGTTGTTAGTTCCTTTTTGTCTCTGCATTGGATTGACGTAGGAGCCGGTAGGTGGTGGCGCGACTCGCGTTTGTCCGAAAAAAGAAGGAAATAAGCCGCTCGAATTCGGTGTGTTGGTGGTTGGTGAAACACTCGGGGCTGCGTATTGGCACCCGGTAGTGATCAACAGCGTGAGGGAAATCCCCAGCGTATTGAGAATGTGCGATATGTTGCGATAGCGGTGATCGTCAGCAAGCAGGAGCATGGGAGGCCTTTCTGTCCAAGGCAATGCTGTGGAACCCAGCAGATTCAAACATAACCTTGTTCCTCAATGGTTTGATTTGAGCCGAAATCATAGCCCGACTCTTTTTCACCCCAGCTTTAGCAAAACTTGCAAAAGAATGGGAAGATCAGTGCAAATAAGCAGTTTTGATAGCAAGCCTTCGGTGCGTGTTCGGGTTGTAACATCTCTAACGACATTTTTGCCTGTAGCGGCGGTAAGGAAAACGCCGATGAAACGCCTCATGCGGATGAGCGTTTATGGAAAATCCGCTTCACGTTCGAAGTGCAGTCCCGATTTTGTAGAAAGGTGCGCGCTGATGCGACGCTACTTCAATCTGAGAAATATATCTCTCTCCTTAATGCTTTCTTGCGCCAGTTTGCAGGCTCAAGAGGCAGAGGGGCCAACCATTCAAACCCTCGCGGTACCGTCTACCCAGGCGAAGTCCATCGCGACAGCTCTGAGCATGGAATTTCGGGAGTTTCCCCAGATTCAAGTGGCAGCTGATGCCAAAGGATCGCAGTTGGTAGTGATGGCACCCGCTGACTCTCAAGCAGAGATCGCAGCCAAGGTCCAAGAGATGCTCGCATCGAATGACGAGGGCGGGGCGACACAACTGAAGCCACTTAATCGATCGCTTCTGCACATCACATCAAGTGAGTTAGAGCAGAGCCTGATTCGCCTCTCAGGGGATCAAAACACGATTACCACCAGTGTTCGCGGACAGCGAGCGGTTTATCAATTTAAGAATTCACCGCTACGCGGTACTACCGTTCAGGTCAATCGAGCCTTAAATACCATCACGGTGATGTCACCCTCGATGGCCATCAGTGGATGGGAGCGTCTACTGAGTACGATTGATCAACCCAAATCGGATTCCGGACAAACCATGGAATTGGTTCGTTTAGTGCACGCCGAGCCCGAGCCGATTCAAAGGGCGCTGCGTCTGATGGGTGGCTTGAAGAAGTCCGATGAGGCATCAAAACAGAATGATGTCTTTCGGCAAGCTGCGTTCCAAGAAGGCGGTCAGGTTGAGGCAACCATTCCCCTAGGAAATCAAGAAGGATTGGATGGAGATTTCAGCATCTCAGGCGATGAAGGTGGCGCCGGGGTGATTGGTGATACCCAAATTCAATTCGTTCCGGAATTAGGAACCATCATTATTCGCGGTGCGAAACGAGATGTTCAGCGGGTAATGGATGTCATCAAGGAGATTGAAGAGCAGAGTGAAGTCACCAAGCCAGATATTGAAGTGGTAGACCTTGAGCATGCTGATTCTAACGCTGTCGCTGACTTGCTCGAGGAGTTGTATCAAGACGTTCTTTCCGCTCGGCAGGGTGAAGTCAGTATCACTTCTTTAGATGCACCCAATGCTCTACTACTCATCGGTCGTAAAGAAGCGATCGCCGGAGTGATGGAGTTGGTTGAGAAGCTTGATCAGCCGCTTGATAACGAAAAACTTATACGTGTTTTCCGACTCCAGAATGCTTCAGCGGTAGACGCTGAAGAGACCGTCCGTGGATTTTTTACCGATCGTCCCGGTACGGGTGAAGACCTGCGGCCTGCCATCGGACCTCGAGTTCGTGTACTTGCAGATTATCGAACCAATTCCTTGATTGTGAGCGCAGCTCCACGAGACCTGGATGCGGTGACCACGCTGGTTAACGAACTGGATGTAGAGCATGTTGCCGCAACCAATCAGATCAAGATCTTTCCATTGAATCATGCCGTTGCTGAGGATCTCGCTCCTGTTCTGCAGGAGGCGATTAACGGGGAGGGCGATGGAGGAAATGATAATATCACTGCTCCGTCTGCCACGCTCTCAATCGTAGCAGTCGATTCAAAGAATCAAGAATTGATTGATTCAGGTGTGCTCTCCGGCGCAGTAGTGACCGCGGATACAGGCGGAAATGCGATCGTCGTTCGTGCACCTGCAACCAGCATGCCTTTGATCGGTGAATTGATTAGACAGCTGGATCAAGCACCCGGTATCGAATCGCTAGTCAAGGTTTTCACGATTGAAAATGGTGATGCACTTCAACTGACCACAGCACTGCAAACACTTTTCGGTGACGACTCCGCGACTCAGGGTACAAGTGTTGGGGCAGGCAATCTGCCATCTTCCACTGCATCCAGTGAAAGCTCGCTTGTCCCGCTGAGGTTCACAACCGACCAGAGAACGAACAGTATCATCGTCAGTGGTGGTGCAAATGATCTCGATGTTGTGGAAAGTATTCTTCTGCGTCTCGATGGTGAGGGATTTGCAGAGAGAATCACCGAGGTTATCTGGCTCCGCCACCAGACTGCGGCAGATGTGGCCACCGCCATTCAGACTTACGTTCAGCAGCGAACCCAAACGGTGAATACGATCCAACAATTCCAGCAGGGATTAGGACCGTACGATCTTGCAGACCGAGATCTGATCGTGGTTGCCGAACCCATCAGCAATAGTCTGCTTCTCAGTGTTTCACCTCGGCTTTACGAGGGTGTAAGACGCATGATCGACCAACTCGATCGTAGGCCACCGATGGTCTTAATCAAGGTCATGATTGCCGAAGTGAGATTGGACGATGCTTTTGAAGTTGGCGGTGAGTTCGGACTACAAGATTCCCTGCTCTATGACCGTGGGATTGCGGCCAGTGCAGTCGATCAGATTGCTGTGGCAAGTCCGAACTTGAATAAGCCGAATCAGAATGTTTACACCCGGGGTTTCTCGTCACTCGGACTTGGAACATCCAGTTCTAGCCTGGGCTATGGCGGATTTGTTCTGAGTGCGGCAAGCGACTCGGTAAGCTTACTTTTGAGAACGCTTCAGGATTCATCTCGACTTCAGATTCTGAGTCGCCCGCAAATCATGACCATGGACAATACCGAAGGGTTTGTCCAAGTGGGCCGCTTGATCGCACGGGTCACCGACGTGATTAATAACGGGATCCAAGGATCACAGCAGTTCAAGGAAGAGACCGAAGTTCGCGTGATTATGAATGTGGGTCCGCGAGTTGGTGCTGATGGGCTGATCATTATGGATGTGGATGCTACTCGTTCCGCTCGCGATGATTTGAATGGGACCACCATTCCCACAGGTGGGAACAATGGAGAGACGGTTCTCATCAACGATATCTTGAGAACCACTGCACAGAGTGTTGTTGCTGCCTATAGCGGTCAGACTGTCATCTTCGGTGGCTTGATTCAGAAGGAGAGATTTGTTGCGAGCCGTCGTGTACCCTATGTCGCAGACATTCCACTGATTGGTAATCTCTTCAAGTTCGATTCTGAATCGGAAGTGCGATCTGAACTCATCGTTTTCCTCACGCCGATGCTAGTCACCGGTGAAGAAGACCTCGACTATGTCAAACAGGTTGAATCCAGTCGAATGAGCTGGTGCCTCGCTGACGTGGTGGAAGCACACGGTGACGTAGGCATGAGCGGGGGTTACGGCCTTTGGGGGCCCGCTGTAGGCACGACGATCTACCCAGATCTTCAGCCCACCGTGGATGACCTGAGAAAGCGTCCGAGTCCCGAAGCTCAGGTATTCCCCGGTGAGGGTTACCCAACGCCCTCGGCCTATCCTCGCACCGAACAGTACCAAGAGTATCTGGAAGGAGAGCGAGGAAGAGCGCCTAACGTGTTAGATCAGGACGATCAGGCCTCTTCGCTGATGGAGTCGAATGAGCAGCGGGAGCCGGCGATTTCGCGTCCTATCGTACCTGTGACCATTGATTCTGACCTACTCGGTACCGCGGGTTCAGCTCAACGTGCTGAGCAGGAGCGACGAGTGGTCAGGCTTGGGCAACCCGGAGCCAGTTTTTCAGGCGTGATTCAGCCCGCTTCTGCGGTGGTCACACCTCCAACTCCGAACAGGCAGGTTAGTGATCCTTACAGCACCATTCCAGTCGGTAATCTTCAAAACTAGTCATTCATGGGTCTGATCATGGGGGTCGCCGGTGAAACGCTGTCGACGTGACACGATCAAGACGTGAGTTTGGATTCTTCAGTTGGATGGATCCAAACTCTGCTAACCCATCTTAAAAGATTTAGGCATACCATGCGTTTCAATAGACGTCAGATCACCTTGGGATTGACCGCTGCTCTTGTTGGGGCATCAACAGGATGTGTCACCACTCCAGAGACAGATCTTCTCGACAAAGATGTGACTGCTCCGAAGCCCAGTTTTCTGAATCGCTTACCTTGGGTGGGAGATGACGATTCCGATGGACAGCCGGAGCCTTACCCTAATCCAGTCAAACTGGCTGCCACATGGACTCCTGACACCTTGATCCAAGCGGGCAGGACGCCAACTCGAGGGTTCGGAGGTCGCGTTTATTTCTACACCGAAAAATCGCAAGCTCTGCCGGACAATGGAACGCTCAACATTCACGGGTTTGATGAGAATAGTGAGGATCCGGAGTCGGGAGTGAAGCGATTCGTTTTTACTCCTGAGCAACTCACACGTCATTATGGGCAATCCGACCTCGGAGCGTCTTACAGTTTTTGGGTGCCCTGGGATGATGTCGGAGGTGAGCAACGCCGCTTCTATCTCGTCACCTAATTTCAATCGGGGGAGGTAGGATCATTTCAGGGC
>JAAXIK010000369.1:0-2553 GCA_012270385.1 Rubripirellula sp.
TTGGCCGGATCAAGTCGTTCATCATGAAGTGGGAAACGGTAGATGCGACCTTGCTGGTCGGTAAATTCCAAAGCACATCGATATTGAGCGAGTGCTGGATCAGAGTTGAGAACCGTTTCGGGTGAAAATAGATTTCCCCAGTTTCCATATAGTGCTGGATAGATGAATGACTCATTGTCGCTCGGTTGTACGGGATCATAGATGCCCAATAGTGTCATCACGGGTACCCCCACACGATCGGGTTTGGGTGAACCGACTTTGGAAATCACCATCTCCTGCTTTTCGGAGTCCCATTTGCGATAGCCGGTTGGACTACTGGGGTCGAGAATGCCTGATTCCCTGCCGACTTTCTCCTGAATCATGTTGAGCGAGAATGGAGTATGAAGAGTGAAGCGACTCACAGTACCCATTGGTTTACCACCTGCCATCGCGTCATGACCAAACGAATAAGGGAATCTCTCCTCCGAGTTGGTTTTACCGTTCCATGCAATGTTCGCGATAAAGCGATTCTTAAAGAGGTTGTATCCCCACGCGCCATTTCGCGAGTGTGCACTCAGGTCCTTGCCACCGGGGTAGTGCGGTAATCCATGATCATGCCCGTACTCATGTGAAAATTCATTGCCAATCGTACTCATCAGGGTGACTGGACCACCACCACCGCTCAGCCCATGGCGTACTGTCACAGGTTTCTCGGTCCCCTGAGCATCTTTTTCGGGGTAGACACCTGCACTGGTATGCACGGTGGTCTGGCGAAACGGGCGAGGTTGTTTCTCCGTGCCTCCGATGGTGGATGGGATACCAATGTTTGCGTAGTTGATGCCGGTGGAGACCATGCCCTTCGCAATCTCCTGCCGCATGTCTCCTTTGTAAACGCCTGCGCCCTCAAAGCTACTGCGTTCGGTGTAGACATTCCCATTGGGAAGTACGACTTTGGGGAAATGAATAGGGAGGTATCCCGCGACCGTAAACTTCGCGATTGGCACCATCTGAAAATAATCGAGAGCGAGTTCAGGAGCTTGGTACTGATCGGGGTTGATCCATAGGTTCGGTTGAATTTCCGACGGGGGTAGCAACATGCCAATTTCTACATGTTGTGTAACGAGTTCGATCGGAGGTCCAAATGCGAAATCGGTTGCCGATATCGTCCCGGTTTTTCCGGTTGAGTCCCTCACCGAAAGCTCTAGGCCAGCATGCATCCACTGCCAAGGGATCCGTCCGAACCAAGCCCGTTTACTAAAAACGACTTGGGCTCTTCCGTCTGAATTACTCGAGTCATTCCTAGGGGCGTTCCAAGGTGGCAATAACTTCAGTGAAGTGGTCGTGCCATCACTCTGCTTGATGACGACTTCGTAAGAGTCACTATTTTCTCGCGAAGGAAAAAACAAAAGTAAAGCCCCACGATCGGTCACTAACAGTGGCCTTTTCGTTTCACCCTGAGTCGGTCCCACAAGTGTATTTTGAATGAAGGCAATTTCGCCTTCCAAATCACCTTGGAGGTTAGGCTTGATTTCAATCGACTCCGTGAAGTCGATTGCTGAGTCCCAACTGGGCGGCTTTTTCTCGATCGGTTCAGCAAAGCAAATGGACCCGCTCAAGGCAATGTAGGTGAGGAAGTTCAATGCATTCAAGCGGGGTCGACGGGGTAATTTCATTTGGATCAACGGAACCGGATACTGATAGTTAGATGTCATCTCTCGCGAAGTCGATGGCTTCGGCTTCTGCAAGTTTTTTCCCAGTCGGTAGTTTAAGCCATTCTTAGCGGGTTGGTATTAAACCCCCTCAAAATACTAGGTGTTTTGTCTCCCGCAATGATCGACACCTCATCGTAGCTTCGGAGGTGTGCGCCGATGGAAGCGCTCAAACGCCTGTGACTCGTAGGTTCCCAATTATGATGCTGACCCGGGAGAAGGTCAGTTTAAATCCACCCATTTATTCAACCTACCTTTAACCGGTCCTTACTTCCACGATGGCAGTGCCGAAACGCTGGAAGAAATGATGGACTTCTACGTTCGAGGAGGAGATTTCAATCAGAAAAACGTCCACTCCCACGTGCGGGAGTTAGATGTCACCAAGAAAGAGTACCGATTAGTGCTCAAGTTGATGAAACAACTCACGGACCCCCGCATCGAAGCGGGCGAGCCGCCATTTGATCATCCATCACTCACCATCCCACTTCACGATGGTAGAGAAGTTTATTTGGCGCCTTCGGACGCCGGACGGGGTGGGCTTCACTACACAGTTCGTCCCGCCGGTGAGTAGTGGCACCCCTGCGTCCTATCGATCTGGATAATGGGGACAAGCGAGGCTTTGCGGAGTATCCGACACCACTCGGTTGATTTCCATCGACATGAGTTCGGAGGATATTTCTATACAGAATCAAGGAGCCAATCAAGTTTTGCTGATTTCTGATTATTTTTTAGTGAAAGCTGACGGGTCATCATCGCAGATGTCGGTGTAAGGGAGTATGATCAACTTCCTTACTGAAATATTTTCTATGAAATTATTTTTTTTTGTCTGTGTTTGCCGAAAATGTATACAATTTCATGTCTGTGC
>JAAXIK010000369.1:2563-4891 GCA_012270385.1 Rubripirellula sp.
TTTTGCTGATTTCTGATTGTTTTTTGGTGCAAGCTGTCTAGTCATCCTCGCAGATGTCGCTGTATGGGCTTCTGATCAACTTCCACACCGAAATCTATGCTATGAAATTATTGTTTTTGGGTGATATTGTCGGGAAACCTGGCCTCCAGGCCGTTAAGAAGAATCTGCCTGAGATCAAGGAGGACCATGAGCTTGATCTGGTAGTCGCTAACGCGGAAAACGTGGATAACGGGTCCGGTCTTACACCCGCTCAGTTTGATACTTTGCTTGAAAGTGGAGTCAATGTGGTGACGATGGGTGACCACATTTCACGTTGTTTTTCGATCGAGCCGGTTTTAACGTCTAGCGACCAAATAGTACGCCCTGCAAATTTCCCGGCGAAAGCTAATGGTCGGGATTGGGTCGTCTTTGATAACGGTGCGGTAAAGCTTGCCGTGATTTCCCTGTTGGGACGCACCTTTATGAGGCCCGTGGACTGCCCGTTTCTTGCTGCAGATCGCGTTTTAGGTGAAATTGCAGATCAGGCAGACGTGATTCTCGTTGATTTTCATGCCGAAGCCACTGCTGATAAGCAGATGATGGGTAGGTATCTTGATGGGCGGGTGACGGCAGTTCTTGGTACGCACACGCATGTTCCCACGGCAGACTCCACAATCCTACCCGGAGGTACTGCTTTTCAGTGCGACGTGGGAATGTGTGGCCCTTATGATAGTATCCTCGGACGCAACACCAGACAGGTGCTTAAGCATACTTTGACCTCGAAACCTACTCGTTACCATGTTGCTCGTGGAGATGTCCGGCTGTCGGGTGCGGTGATTGACGTGAATAAGAAGTGGGAAGTGAAATCCATCAAACGATTTGAAAAGAAAATTGAAGATGCTTAGAGTGCGAAACTGAATTTTCACCCACCATTTTCATCAAATAACGACCACCGCAGAGGGATCTGGCTAGTTGTGGAGATGCTCAGGGATAGTCGCGGCGATTCCAATAGCTTAGGACCTTCCATTGATAGACGATCTGAAGATTATCGATCAAGCCTGTGACCGCTTTGAAGCGGCATGGAAGCAGGATAGGGATGCGCGTCCTGACCTCGGCACTTATCTTCAGGAGTGCAGTGCGGATATCCGAGAGCAGTTGTTGGAGTCGCTCCTTCCTATTGAGCTTTGGTGGCGGCTTAAACTTGGTGAGAGCCCAAAGAGAGAAGAATACGAGGAATTAGCTGCTGAGCATGGACATTTCCTAGACCGAGTCTTTGATCAAGGTAGGGAGAGCTTTGCTTCGGATTTAAATCGTATCGGTTCGCTACAGACTCTCGGCTTAGTGATGGATCGAGCATTTAATACTGAAAAAGATCCATGGCCAACCGTACACCTACGTGTCCTGGATTCTACCTCTGGGAACATGCGGTATCAGTTGCTTAATGTGCTTGGCCGCGGGCAGTTCGGTGTATTGTTTCTAGCCTATGATCACATGTTGCGGCGGCAAGTCGCAATTAAGGTGCTGTCTCTGGAGGTGATTCTCCGGTTCGGTAGTATTGATCGATGTCTTGATGAAGCTCGCACTCTTTCCCGTTTGGAACATGAAGGGTTGATTCCTGGTCATGATGCCGGAGTTACCGATGAGGGGGTTGTCTACATCGTTTCTCATTACGTTGACGGTGAGGATCTATCAGTCGTTTTGAAGCAGCGATCCTTTTCAATCGAAGAGACGATTGATCTGGTCGTATTTCTGGCTAGGGCTCTCGATTTTGCACATGGGAAAGGGGTGGTTCATCGTGATCTGAAGCCAGCAAATATTCTCTTAGAGCGGGAGTCAAATAAGGTCTATCTGGTCGACTTTGGTTTAGCCATCGCTTTAGGGGATGCATCTGTCAAAGAGAGTGATTCCGCTTTGGCTGGGACACCTGCCTATATGAGCCCCGAGCAAGCTGGCGGTTTGGAGATTACTCAACACTCGGATCAGTATTCTCTCGCAGCGATTTTGTACGAACTCCTGACTGGCACATTACCCATCGCCAGATCCTCATCAAGTGAGACCATCCAAGCCGTCAAGAATCAGAAGATTGTTCCCGCAAATTTGGTTAACCCCCAAATCACCCAAGCAGTGAGTGATATCTGTGACAGGGCGCGCGCGAAGTCTGTGTCCGAACGTTTTGACTCCATGGCACATTTCGGAGACGCTCTGGAGAGATGTTCCGCAAGTCATATCGCTCACAGGAAAAGAAACCGCAGGCTTGCGTATATTCCTCTTGCGGCGTTGATTCTGGCTGTGCTCTCCCTTTTGGTTTGGGTGGCGGTCCCACCTAACGAGTCCAACGCAGTGACGACG
>JAAXIK010000217.1:0-15812 GCA_012270385.1 Rubripirellula sp.
CGTGCCTATCCTATGTTACTTACCATCCGTGCGCTGCGACAAATAATCAGAATCCGCCCGCACTGTCGCGGGCTGACGGTCTTGCTCGACAGTTTAACAAACGTCCTCGAGTAGGTGACCGGTCATAGCGAGTATCTGCCATCGCTGAATCTTACTTTCTAGCTTCCTTTGTACACAGGCAAGCTCAAACCGGGCGGTCGCAAGCCGATCATCCCCCGCAAGGTGTTTCTTTTCTTGCGTCATCTCCCCTTGCTGTATTTGCAACTCGGAGATTCTCTGATCATGCTCGGAGATAGTGGCGGTAAGGCTGTCCCAGCGTGACTCAAGATCTTGCAGACTAGCACCATCAATTTGCTGACTCAGTTCAACTTGCTCAAATTGATTGCCAATCAACTGAGTGAGCGTATGATCCGTTTCCTCTAACTGTTTCTTTGAATCGACGAGATCAGCATGCGAATCAACCAGACGGTAAAACTCCTCCGCGGTTGTCACACCACACTTGACCCAGAGCGCCGCTCTCTTATTTTCGTCATCCGATATTTTACGACTGCAAGTACTCTGCTGAAGCTTCAGTTCTAAATCCTGCTGCTTCAGATCACGACGATGTTTTAACCAATGAGCTTGTCGAGAAAGTTCCTCGTGCAGATAGGTTAACTGCTCCAGAGGACCGGACCTTTTGGTTATCGGACCAGACGAGAAACCCGCTTCCCCTGATACGAACTCAGCCTCCTCAGCTTCATCTTGGGTGCACCGCAACCAGTCCTGATACAGTTGCTCTACTCGGATCGCGATTGCACGCTTTTCGCCTTTACGGATTTCATATTCCGCTTCCAACTCTCTCCATTTTTGCAAACTCAATTCCAGCCGATCATAATCCTGGCGAAGCGATCTAACCTTGGTGGGCGACATCGACCGACTCAAGCCGATGCCAGCCAGGGAGTCTGACCACTGAGACTTTGCCCTCTCAAGTTGTTTCTCGGCACTCTTCGCCCGTCGCTTTGAAAGATCAGATGCCCGCTTCGCCGCTTCATGCTGATGGTAGGTGGGCAAGCTCAATTCGAGCTCATCCAACAGTGCCTCTTTCTCACGTACACGATACTCGAATGAAGAATCACTCAGTGTGACTTGGGAATCGATTTGATTTCGATCCGATTCAAGTTGAAGAATCTGTTTCCGGACCGAAGAAATCTGCCGCTCCCCCTCCTCTCGATTGATGCTTCCGTGCCGCTGCCCACTTTCACGGCCAAAGTAGAACAACGCCAAGCCAACCGCACCCATTACAATGCACAGCGGTCCCCAGTTTGAATTAGGGGTGTTGACCAAGAAAGTGAGCCCCATGAGGTTGGCGACACCGTAGACCAGCGACAAAGCTCCAAAGATGAATGGAACAGCCAGCAGGATCAATCGATCAACCGGTAACGCCTCTGCCGTGGCCAGCTCGATCGCGTCCTGCTCCAGCTCACGATAATGCCGCTTGAGATTTTCTAAGTGTTCACTCACACGAACGCGATCACGCAACAATCTTAGTTCTTCAGTGTTGTGTTGTATCGCTGATTGCAGATCCTCGGCATTGGCACGCTGCAGAATCTTTTCAAGTTTCTCACCAAGTCGATCCGCTTCCTCCTGATGCAATTTCGCCTGAGACCGAGCTTGTCGCAGTACGAAGAGCGATTGCTTCACCTCTTTCGCTGGTCCTGCCAATGTTGAGATGGCGGACTTTGAAAGCTGCGGAAAACCATACGGATTGGAACTTGAGAACTTTTCGGCTTGTAGTCCAACCGCTTCGAATCCTTGAACATCCAGATCGACTTGATTTTTTGTCTTTTGGAGTTGCTCCTCCAGCAACTGCAGCTGCTCATCCAAGGTTTCAATCCAAGGAATTTGCTCGGAAGCAGCTTTGATGCTTCCCCGCATTTTGAGCTGCTTTGGGTTGATCGGAATTTTAGCAGCTTGCCGTCGAATGTCCCGACGCTTCTCTTTGATGGTCTCTAAGTCTACAAAGCTCTGCTCAAGTCGATTATCAATCTCTGCCAGATGTTTTGACGCATCAACAGGTAGCTGTGGTTCTCGCAATCTTGCTTCGATACGAGTTTCAAGATCGTTGCGTTGATGCCAGAGCTCAAAAATACTCGAAGCCATCTCAACGCAACGAGCTTCTCGCTCCAGTGCTTTCACGTGGGTAGACAAGCCCTCAATCTCTTCGGATTGAATTCGCAGTTGAGTGGATAGTTCAACCCACTTTTGACCCGCCTGAGTTAACGTTCGAACATCTTCTTTCAAACGTTGGTGTGTTTTCAGCAGCTGCTGAATCTGCTCTGAATTTTCGCTTGGTGATGTGTCGGTTTGGTCAAGGAATGCATCTCGAGATTGACGTAAACCATGCATCACTTCCACGAGAGAGACACGATCCAGACCACTGGAAAGTTTGTAAAGCTCATCTGCAGCTTGAGTTCCATCAAGGGAACTCAACTCCTGCAACTCTCGGATCCCGATTGCAAAAACGTTGCTGAATATCGCTTCGTCTACCTGCCCAAGCAGACTCGTAAGGCGATGCTGTCTTTCAGAGTTCCCTTCCTCATTGGTGATCGTGAGCAGGTCACCTGACCGACCAGACTCCGAGCACGGGTTTCGACAGATCCGGTAATCGCCACCAGCACCCGAAGCCAAGATAGCTCCACCTGGCTTCCCTCCAAAAACGGGAGGAAGATAACGGTTTTGCCGCTCTTTCGAGTATCCATAAAACATCGAGCGAATGAATTGCATCAATGTGGTTTTGCCGGCCTCATTTGGGCCATAGAACAGCGTCATCCCGTCGCTTAATGCATCGACACTTAGACCTGTCCAGACCCCAAACCCATCGATCTGAATCTCTTTAATTTTCATTCCTGTGACCTCCCTTGAGTGGAAGGACCACCACGCAACAATTCAGTGCCAACGCAGGTGGCTCTCTGAAGAGTATCCTTAAATTCGGGTTCACTCAGATCCGTCAAGCTTTCGATTAACGCTGGGTTTACCCCATCCAAGTCACAAATCATTGACCTGAGGTCGACTTCCTGATGACCATTCTCCCGATATTTAGAGGAAGATCTGAGAAAATCGCCCAATACCGTTTCCTCTTCACGCCAGCTTTCTGGATATCGATCAGGCGGCCGGATCGTGATGGAAAGTGACCAAGCTGCTGGTTCGCCAACACCATATTCACTCCTCGCCCACTGAAGCAGACGGTCTGGGTTTTGGATCACCCCCATCGTGGAAGCATCTGCTTGATACTCCCAAGCGATCAAGAGATGACGAGATCCATGCTCATTGTGTAATCGATAGATCTTCTCGCCGATTAGGTTTTCAACACTACCCATCGTAGCAAGATCTTGATCATCGAAGAGAACGCGGCAATACCGGTAGGTATCTACGACGTGCCCCTGCACGCGGATGCTCCCCTCACTATTAACATCAATCACCTGATAACCATGATGACCGAGTTCGTGGAGCGATCTACCCTGCGGTGTTCCTGGATAGAGTGCAGCATAGCCGTTGCGTTGTTCGACCATCGTCGGCTGATGACGACCTCCCAAGGCCCAATAGTCACACCCCACTTTCGATAAGGACTCTTGCTGGACTTCCCCGTAAGCGACGCCAACGGTGAAAAGCTCAGAGTCTGGTAATGCAAAACTTGAAAGCTGCAGAGCTCTGTTTCCATCGCAACTACGTCCCACTACTCGGCATATCGAGCGACCATTTCGATGAACAGGGAAGATTTGCGAGTCGGATTGTGAGAAAACCGTAACGTTATCGGGTAATGGCAGATCGGCAGGCCATCGCGATGGATAATCTAACAAGCACTTATACAAGAAGACCGATTTCCCCATTTCCATTAAACACTCAAATCCCTCCAGCAGCTGAGAAAGACCGTAGGGACCAACGGCATCAGGTTTCAATAGATCACCTGAGAGAACCACGAAATCAATGTTATCAGCAACCGCTGCATCAAAGATGGATTGAACTGCATCTCGAGGAGCCTTGACCATCGACTCTGCCAAATGCTCCGGGATATCTTCAAAATCGGCCAAAGGGCATTCGAGATGAAAATCACTGGCATGCAAAAATCTGAATGACTCACCTGCCATCGGTACTCTCCGTGAAACCTTGCCCTGATGTGGTCAATGCCAAACACCCATCACCCATCGCTTCCATGCGCACCGAGCTATTCACTTGAACTCAATAGAGACACAAGCTTCATAAGAAACGGAATCCGTCATAGCTGCGCAAGCGGCGCAGTTTAACGAGAATTGCGAACTGGGGCCAAGTCGGATTCCCGACTCAATTGCTATCAAAGAAAGGCCCTTAAGCACCCTGTGCCCTTAAGCACCCTGTGCCCTAAGAACCTGTGCACTAAGAACCTGTGCACTAAGAACCTGTGCACTGAGAACCTGTGCACTGAGAACCTGCACACCAGAGCCTACCGGGAGCGGGATCACTTGGACTTGGATAGCTTTGAGACAATGATTAATGTGAGGAAAGCCAAGGGAATCGTGACAATGCCCGGCTGGCTAAATGGAGCGATCGCATTTTCGGGATCTAATCCATATACCGATTTGTAGGTATCAGAAGACAGTAGGATCCAGCCGAGAGAGCTGAACATCCCAACGATCACGCTGGCAATGATTCCTTGACGAGTGGTTCCCTTCCAGAACAACAGCATCACGAGAGCTGGCAGGTTCGCACTCGCTGCGATGCTGAAGGCCCAGCCCACCAAGTAACCCACGTTAAGTTCCTTGAACAGAATGCCAAGGACGATGGCAATCAAGCCAACGACAACGGCAGCGATCTTTGCAACGCGAACCTGTTGGTCACTTGTGAGTTTGACACCCAAGACTCCCGACAGCAGATCGTGCGCAACGGCCCCGCTACTCGCGAGAATCAAACCACTCACGGTTCCTAATACGGTTGTGAATGCGATCGCTGAGATCACGGCAAACAACCATGGACTGATACTACGAGCGAGCAGCGGTGCCGCCATATTCGTATCGGTAAGATCCAAAGATCCACTGGTCATGGCTCCAAGCCCAAGATACAGGGTCAGCACATAGAAGAAGCCGATCGTCGCAATGCCAACGATGGTACTCTTTCGAGCCGCGGCTCCATCTTTAACGGTGTAGTAACGAATCAGAATATGAGGCAGCGAGGCAGTGCCGCAGAATAACGCCAACATCAGGGATAAGAAATTCATCCTATCTTTCATCGCGCCGCCACGGATCCCTCGAAACTTCGGGTGCTCACCGGGTCGCAAGACTCGATTACCTTGTGTTGGTTTCTGGTAATAAACGGTAGTCGTTGCCCCACTGGAATGCTTAAGGGCTTGGTTACCCCACAACATGACTTCACTCTCCGATAGCGTGGTGAAGTAACTAACCGGTCCCAACGGCCCAGTGGTGGATTGATCATCCGGTAATTTAGATAGACGTCCTACGGGTAGCAATTGCTTCTCCGTCTCGCCGGTTCCCCGCGGGGCACCATCAATACTCACTTTCCCGTCGGCCACCGTGATCGCTTGTGCCTGACGCAGTAGGAACTTCCCGCCCGACTCACTCACTGCCTCCACATGATAGATGTCAAATCCAACACCAGAACTCGACTCCAATCGAATAAAGCTAACCGCATCCCCATTACCTAGGCTGGGATCTCCTCCCCATCCATCTTCCGCCTCCAGCACCATACGGCCATCGATTTTCTCTTCGGCCAACTGCATGGAATCATAGGGGCCAAGAACTTCAAAGGTTTCATTGTCAACGGTAAGCCCTTTATTGAGCACCATCATGACCAAAATGGCACTAAAAACGACTAGCAGCGATCCCTTGAAAAATTGCACCCAGGTGGTCGAAACCATCCCTGCGGTAACAACAATCGTGATCACGACAATCCCAACCAGAACCACTCCGACCCAGTGTGGATAACCAAGTAACGGCTGAATCAATGATCCGGCACCCACCATCTGAGGAATCAGATAGAAGACACTTACTACGAGCGTACTGATCCCCGCAGCAGCCTTAATACCACGCGAGTCAAAATTGGCATCGAGTGCATCAGCAAAAGTAAATCGGCCGAGCCGTTTCATGGGTTCGGCAATCACGAAGAGAGCGACAATCCACCCCGCGAGAAATCCGATCGAGTAGAGAAACCCATCATAGCCATAGGCTGCGATCATTCCACAAATGCCAAGAAAAGAAGCAGCAGAGAGGTAATCGCCCGCGAATGCTACACCGTTAACGAACCAAGGAATCTGGCCGTGCGCAGCAAAGTAACCTTCTGAGGAATTCGCCCGCCGACCCAAGTAAAAACTCAGGGCAACAGTTCCCACCACAAACAAAGAAAATATCACTATCGCCATCGGCGCCGGATCATAAATCATTCTTGGCCCTCCGTTGAAGCATCCACCTCAGTTGACGTTTCTCCTTCGGAAGCTTCACTGGGCTCGGCACGACACATCAAGCCGTAGATCAGGGAAAGAACAAAGGCCATTTTGATCAACGCGAATCCGTAAACGATCGCCAGATTCAAGCCCATGAACACCTTGGTTTCCATGGCATCGGCTACGAACGCATTACCGAAAACAAAACCTAGATACAAAATGAGATAAATTCCAAAGAGAATCAGCCCCAACTTGGTGTTGTACTGACGCTCTGGTGAAATCGTTTCAGTTGGTTTCATCAGATGTTAACCGAATGGTGAAAGAAGTCTCAGAGAGAAGAATCCAATACCCTTAAAATCAATGTTCAAAAGAGTGATCGAGCAAGTTTATAGACGAGATTGCATCTCGGTGGGGTCCGGCACACCGTTTTTCCATGTATCTGTGTAAAAAAACTCTCCGCACACTCAGAAAAGTAAAATCGGATGACGTACTTTTCTCTCATCAGCCTCATCAAGTGAGTTAGAAGCACCCTTTCCACTCCTGTCACAGGAAAACGGATTCGGTTTTGAATCGCTACAGGTTTGCCCAACCTGATACAGCTATTGGTCGATTTTCTGTTGTTCGCCGTGGCTTCGATGTGGCATCTGTAAGCGGGATGGCCATAATAGGGGTCCCACCCCAAAAGCTACTTCCGCAGAATTGATCTGTGGGACTTCATCGCTTACCACTCATGGCCGTTTCAATGAATCGCTCCATCTCTTTTGTCATTCCATCGATGGATGAAGAACTTTCGCTGCCAGAATTACACGAGCGAATCCTTTCGACATGCGAGCAGAAGGAATTGGATGCGCAGATCATCTTCGTGGATGATGGCTCGACAGATCGATCTTGGTCCGTCATGCAAACTTTAGCGGAGAGACACGAGAAAACGTTGGCGATTCGCTTCCGCAGAAACTTTGGGAAGGCCGCAGCCCTTGCTGCAGGGTTCGCTGCATGCCAAGGCGAAATCGTCATCACCATGGATGCAGATCTTCAAGATGATCCAAAAGAAATCCCACGTTTCATCGAGAAATTGGACTCGGGATATGACGTGGTGAGTGGTTGGAAACGAGTTCGCCACGATCCATGGCACAAAGTTTTTCCCAGTCGGGTATTCAATTGGCTTGTCAGTCGGCTGACAGGTGTCAAACTCCATGATCACAATTGTGGCTTCAAAGCCTATCGTCGAGAGATATTCGAAGAGGTCCGTCTTTACGGTGAACGGCACCGCTTTGTCCCCGTGCTCGCCGCAGCACATGGTTGGCGTGTGGGAGAAATTGAAGTCGAGCATCACGCAAGAGAACATGGCAGCTCGAAGTATGGCGTCTCCAGAATCCTGAAGGGTTTCCTTGATTTGATGACGATCTACCTGCTGACGAGCTTTTCCTCAAGGCCGCTCCATCTTATCGGAGGCTTCGGGATGCTTTTCTTCGCTCTCGGCGGGGCAGGAATGACCTACCTTTCCCTGATGTGGTGTGTCACCCGCTTGGTAGATCATTGGGAAGCACTGCACCTTCACGAAACTGCAATCTTTTACTACTGCATGCTCACTCTTCTCCTCGGGGCTCAATTTTTACTTGCAGGATTACTCGCAGAGCTCTTTGTCTCTCGGACGCAGTCAGCAGAGCAAGGTTACAGCGTTTGTGAACGCATCGGCGAGATCAGTGAGGACGCATGATGACTAACCCACGCGAACCTATCGAGGAACAACCGTGCAACTCAACAAGTTGTTCCAAGTCGCTTTGGCAGACCTATCACCTACTTATCTTTCTAGCTCTCGCTTTGACAGCGGGTCGCATTACGGTTGTCACGAGTAGGGAAGGGGACACCGCTTTCTTAAGTGCCAATGACCGAAGTCGCTGGGCTACCGTCGCATGTCTTGTTGAGCGAGGGACCTATGTCATTGATGAACAGATTGCGATTGCTAACCCAATCCACCGGAATCGCAGACCTTGGAATTCGATTGACAAAGTGAGGCACCTTGGAGCTGATGGATCACAGCATTACTACAGTAGTAAGCCTCCGCTGCTGGCTACGATGGTTGCTGGGGTTTATTGGCTGGTCCACCAGATCACCGGGATGACCCTGACGCAATATCCTGCTTACGTGCCTCGTCTGATCTTATTGCTATTCAATCTTCCACTCTTAGCCATCTTTTTCTACGCCACCATTGCAACCACACACCGCCTCCTCAAGTCCGATTGGGGCCGGCAACTTGCTGCAGCAAGCACGTGCTTTGGAACAATGGTTTTGCCGTTTGCAATCTCGCTGAACAATCACCTCCTCGCCTGCACTTCCACTGCCGTCGTGATGTGGATCTATATGCGAGATCATGATCAAGCAGAGTCCAAAACGGGTGTGATCCCCTTTAGGTATGCATTACTAGCCGGCTTTGCAGCCGCCATGGGCGCGGCCAACGAGTTACCCGCGCTATCCATGACCGCTTTGTGGGGATTGATATTTTTAATCAAAGATCGATCAACAATTTTACCGTTTTCGCTCGGTTGCCTTCTGGTAGCGATGGCATTCTTTGGCACGAACTGGATCGCTCATCAAAGCTGGCGTCCACCCTACGCGCACCGAGGTAACGGCGAACTACTGGCTACCCTCACCTCAAAATCAAAAAGCCCAGATGAGCAACTCCAGAAAGAAGTCACTCGCCTGCTACGAGAACTTGGAGAAGGTCCACAAGAAGGAACCGCGATCACCATCCAGAAATCCGATGAGACCAATCGTTGGCTTGTTCGAAACCGTCAAATCCAATACAGCCTTCTCCTATCCAATCTGACGAACGGTCCCACATGGGAGTTACTTCGATGGGATGACTGGTATGAGTATCCGGGCACCTATTGGAAAGAGGGTAAGCGTCAAGGAGTGGATCGTGGGGAAGCAAGTAAATCGACCTACTTGATGAATATGACCATCGGTCATCACGGTCTTTTTTCCATCACCCCAGTCTGGGCGTTACTTCCCGTTGGCTGGATCTTGGGACTCGCTGTGGGCAGAGGTTCTGAACGCTGGTTCCACATCGCCGTGCTCACCGCCTCCACCGTCTGTTTTTTATTCTATCTCAATCGCCCACTCATCGATCGCAACTACGGGGGGGTCAGTGCCTGTTTCCGCTGGCTACTCTGGTTCGCCCCTCTGTGGCTCGTCACGATCGCACCCGTTTTTGATCGATTGGGAAGGCTGAAATTGGGCAGAGTGACTGCCCTATTGTTGCTAGCATTCAGTCTATTTTCTGTCGCAACGGCGCTTGAAACCCCATGGCAATCGCCTTGGATCTATCGCTTCTGGATTTTTTTGGGCTGGATTGAGGTGTAAGACCGCAGCTAAGCTCTGCTGAGGAATCAACAGGAAGTCGGTTTCCAACCTCGATAGAAATTGCGTCTCAGGAAATTTGTCCCAAGAAATTTGGCTCAGGGAAGACTTGCAAATTGAACGGCAAGATGCCGAGTTCTGCTGCGCGCCGACCGCGACCGTTGTCGCGGCTCTTTCAACTTGCGCTGATCCTGAGTGTCTTATACTTCCTCATTCAGGCATTCGCTCCACAGACCATCGGTGAAACAGCTCGTCGTAAGTTTCAAAGTGATCTTCGTAAACATTACGCAGGCTACGAGATCTCTGTCGGACGTGGTCACTACGACCCAAAGATGGGACTTCGCTTTGATGATATCCGAATCCTTGGGATGATTCCCCCTGAACAGCCAGCTAACCCTGAACAGACAGCTAACCCTCCCGATTCCCGAACGATCGCAGGCGGAAAAGAGCGGGATATCATTCACATTCATCACCTAACGGTGATGGCCGATATCGATCCGGAGAAACTGCTTCATCGAAGCCTGCCCCTGGATACCCATGCCATCATTCTTGACGGCGTCACTGCTCACACTTGGGTGGACCAGAACGGTGAACTTTCCCTTGCGAAGTTATGGCCCCTTCCAAAACTGGGGCCTGAAGCACCCAAGATGCTTGTGCGTAACACGAGGGTAAATTTTCACGGCGATCTTAATACCGATCGACCTCTTCAGTTTGATCTTGATGAAATCATGATCAATAACATCCAACAGAGAGATGGTACTGTCGATCGTTTGATTCAAGTCAGTGGCCACTCCATGATTACTGATGAACTGAAGGCAAAGATCATGACCCAAGGAGGTAAGATTGCTGTCCAAAGTGAAATCAATGGGATTCAAGTGGATCGCTCTACCCTTGATCGTTTGCCCTCCAGCGTTCGTGGGATTCTAAACGACTTTAAAGAATTGAACTGCCAAGGTCACCTTACCCTCTCTGCATCGAAGCAGAATTCAGAGCCGTGGAATTTCGATATCCGCACCACCGTGGACGACGGGCGCATCGATCACCCCATGTTACCCAAACCACTCAGTGATATACGTGGCGTGTTCACCATGACACCCAAGGGCGTGCATCTGGAAGCATCCCAAGCTAGCTTGGGCGCCGCTATCCTCAGGTTTAATGGAGAGATAGAAAGTTACCAGTGGCCTGCCAAAGCAGAGATGAATGTCTCAGCGAGAGGCTTCCTGCTTGATCATTCACTGACAAGCAATCTACCCGAAAAAGCTCGCACGATTTGGAATCGATTATTGCCGCATGGCCAGATCGATTTCGATGCAAAAATCGTGCATGACGACCAAGGCTGGGAACCTACCGCATCGATTACCTGCAAGGGAGTCGACGTGCGTTATGAACGTTTCCCTTACCCAGTGGAAAACATAATTGGTCAAATCGAAATTGAATCGAATCTCGTCACGGCCGACACCCTTACGGGCCGAGTAGGCGACAGCAGACTTCAATGCGCATTCCAGTTGCCAATTCAAAGCACTCCCGATTCCAGTGTCTCGTTCGTGATGGCCACTGACGGCCCCGTTCCTATCGACCAAACCCTGTTACTCTCACTGACTCCTCGAGGTGAAACGACATCAAAACTGGAAACGTTCGTACGTTCATTGCATCCAAGAGGGTCCATTCAAGTCACTTCCGCCTCCATTCAGGTCGACGCCAATAAGAAGCTATCCAAGCGTATCGACCTTCGTGTCACTGATGGACACATGAGATATGAGAAATTCCCTTATCCGCTTTACAACGTGACGGGAACCATTCTAGTTGACGACGACCTTGTCACACTTGCTGGAATGCGAGCGAGTAATGCAAACGCGGGAACCATTCGATGCGACGGCTCTTATCAAATGCCGAAGAGATCGAAAACAGACATCGAGATCTCACCCTCGGAACTTGCTCTTCAATTTCATGTCAACGACATCCCGATGGACGAATCCCTTCGGACCTCTTTACCAAGAGAGAGTCAACAAGTTTGGGACTCCCTCGCTCCGAGTGGCACATTAGACGAGATGAGTGTCGGCCTACGTCAAACGGGAATCGGTAACCCATTGCAACTCAACCTCCATGCTGTTGAACGCAATCATCCACAGATCACCAGCCAAACACTGAGCATCCGCCCACAGAGCATACCGTACAGGTTAGATATCACAGGAGGATCTGTTCGATTCGATGGAAAAACGGTGACCATCGAGTCAATCCGCGGAAGGCATGATGCGTCAAGTTTCTCAGCAGATGGCTTCTGTGTTGAAGGTGCTTCAGAGCGATGGGAACTTTTCTTAAACCTTCACAGTGGATGCCGGCTTCATCCTGATGCTGAATTGATTGCCGCGTTGCCCGAGCAGATGCAAGCCGCCATGCGAGCGCTTCAAATGCGGGGTCCACTCAACATTCGAGGGCAAACTCGCATCGCCATCCCAAATACGATTCACCCAGAGCCAGTCTTGAACTGGGATCTCGCCATACAACTCGAGGGCAATCGGATAGCAGATGTTGGCCCTGTACACTCCTTACGTGGTGAAGTATCCATAAAAGGAATCCGAGACGAATCATCGATTCGAGCATTTGGCGATGTACGAATTGACTCCATGAATATCCATGACATTCAGATCACCGGTATCCGAGGCCCGTTTTCCATTGAGGATGACCTGCTATCCCTTGGCAGTCTCGCACGATCCCTTGACCCTGCGAAACAACAAGAACCCTTAGCAGCGATTCGCGGGAACTTGTTCGACGGATTGATAGATCTTGACGGGAATGTAGTGCTATCGAGTGGTAACTTTGATGTGGACCTGAACACTTACTACGCTCAATTGCCAACGCTACTCGCCGATTTTGGATACTCAGATCAGAATTTGACCGGAACACTCAACGGGCAGGTCCACCTCCAAGGGAACCTCGGAGCCTTCGACCTTCTACGAGGATCTGGGACAGCAAGAGTGAGTGGAGCAAACGTCTATCAACTGCCATTGATTGTCCAAATCCTGAATCTCTTGAGACTTGAAGCATCCGAGGATGTAGCATTCACTGATGGGCAAATCCGCTTCTCACTCTACGGGAACACTACGACATTCCATGATATCCAGATGTGGGGAGATCTGGTTGCGTTGCAAGGCGGTGGTACGCTGAGTCGACGCCGAGAACTGGACTTATCTTTCAACACTCGTGTCAGTCCACAAAACACATTCACCCAACTGATACGGCCACTCGGCGGAACGCGTTACACATTATGGACGATCAACGTCCGAGGCCCTCTCGATTCCCCACAAATCGAAAGGAAAGCTCTGGAACAGGTGAGCGAGACTCTGGAGTGGCTCCTTCCCGGAGTGACCGACAGCCAGCGTCGGTAATTTCAAACGCAAACCCATCATCTTGGATAACCGCATTCAGAGGTTTCAACACTGACACCCCATTCATTTCATGCAGCTTCCCATTCATTCGGTCCGAGTAACGACAGCAATTTCATACTCTTCCTCGAAGGTCAATTCAGGGGAAGCGCAGGAAGTAGCCGAGAACGCAAGGATCAATGACAAACTGAGTGATCGTCACACCATCACCTCCAGAGCAACGGAAAGTACTTCTGCCGGAGATCGAAATCCAGATGGCCGCTATCATCAAGGCAATGTGAACGATTTGAAGGATCCTTCCAAGGGCTCCAAAGATCACCATCATTCAAGCCATGCATCGTTCTATTCAATGAGTGATCACTCTCAGCAGGAAGCAATTCCTGATTCCTGCGAAATCGACACCGATCATGGGATGCTTGCCAAAGAAAAGCAAGTCACAACCAGTCCGCCACCCCATAGTCCGGCACCCACTGACCCACCTCCATCCAAGGAAGGAAATCGCAGTCATTCTGTGGATTATCACGCTTAACGGGTGACAGAGAACCTGGTCAACTCCATACGTTGACAGGCAAAAATTAATCTTCCGATTGATAACGCTTTAATTTCCGATCAAGCGTGCTGCGTTCTATTCCGAGAATGGAAGCCGCTCTGCTCTTATTACCTTGAGTGTGCTGAAGTACATGATGGATGTGTGTCCTCTCTAAGTCAGATAGACTGACCTCGGCAAATTCCTGAACGGTACTCTGATCACGAGGACTCTCTGAGGTAGGGGAAAGTGATAGATCGGCAGCTTCGATGATCGACTTGGTATTGAGGACCACTGCGCGCTCGATGACATTTCGTAATTCCCTCACGTTCCCAGGCCACTGGTACTTCATCAGCTTCTGTTTCGCTTCATCGCTAAAGCCGGAAATCTTCCGCCCCATCTGATGATTAAGTTGCTCGAGGAAATGCTCCGCGATATAAAGACAATCCTCACCTCGCTGACTTAGAGCATGAATCATTAGCTCCACCACATGAAGTCGATAATAAAGATCTTGTCGAAACCGCTTGTCCTCCACCATCTGACGCAGATCACGATTGGTCGCGGCAACGACGCGAACATCCGTTCGAATCGCTTCCTGACCACCCACTCGCTCGAAGGGATGTCCCTCGAGAACACGGAGAAACTTTGCCTGAATCTCGATATCCATCTCGCCTATTTCATCGAGCATCAGGGTCCCGCCATCAGCCAACTCGAACTTCCCGGCTTTCCGCTCCGTTGCCCCCGTGAAAGCACCTTTCTCGTGCCCGAAGAGCTCGCTCTCCAACAGGGTCGGAGACAGAGCCGCACAATTCAAGCAAATCAGAGGACCTTCAGCGCGTTCGCTTGCGTGATGTAACGCAGCAGCGACAAGCTCCTTACCGACTCCGGACTCCCCGCGGATCAAAATCGTCGCTGGCGTGGGTGCAGCGAGCCCTATCTTCTCGACCAGATCTTGCATCGTCTAGCTGTTAACAAGAATCCTTAACTTATCACCTAGTCGCCTTTGCAAATCCTTCACTTGCTGCTTGGTTTTCTTGAGCGAGCGGGCAAGCTTTTTTCGATCCGCTAAATTAACCAAACTCGCGGTTAAAATCTCTCCAACCGCAACGACGTACTCAAGATCGCGTGTTTGCAGAGGTTGACTTCCCGACTCCGTGGTGAGATGGATCATCCCACGATGCTTTCCGTCCCGGTCGCGAAGCGGTGCTAGGATCACACTCTCCACATCGATCTCACCTTGACTATTCTCCGTTGCAATCCCTGGATCACCCAAAACATTGCGAGCAAGAATCGCTTCCGCATCCCCTTCCGAAATTGAGGCAGTCAATGACTCGGGGGGGCGTCGATAACTACGAGAACCGTTTTGGCGGGTAGAGACGAGCGTAATTTCGGGTATTCGATTCTGAGATGAACTCGCCTTTGGAAGGTAGAGCCCAACGCTTTCAAACCGAATCGCTTCTGATAAGTCGTCTAAAACAAGCTCGACCACTTTCGAAGCTTCGTCGGATCTTGCAAGTTGAAATGCCAATTGCAACAGACGGTGCGGAGCTTCAGATACTCCGGAAGAGTGCTTGGATTCTTGACCGAGTGCAACGTCCGATCTCGGAGTTCTCCTCGATTGAGCGAGTTGGGAGATTTCACCCTCGAGATAAGTACTGTGCCTCCGCCGATCCGTGATGATTCCGGAATCCATCTCGATCGTCATCTGATCTTCCGATGCCTGCGATACATCTACAGCATCCCGTGCCGCGTGGCTTAACCCGGGGATTTTTCTTGAAAATGTAATCTCACAACCACCGATTTGGATCACATCGTCATCGTTGAGAAGTTCATCGGAAGCGATGCGTTTTCCGTTCAAGTAGGTTCCGTTGACGCTACCCAAATCACAAATTTTCCATCCCGACTCATACCAAACCACTTTTGCGTGGTGGCGACTGGCTTGCTGATCACGAATGACAATCTGATTGGAGGAAGCTCTTCCAAGAACCACCTCTTCGGGGTGGCACATTCTAAAGACGTCGCTCCAACGACCTGCAGATCGGAGAACCAAGTAGGCGTTGGAAGAGCTCAATTTTTGGTTAACCGAAGGGGATGACGATTTAGGAGGTTGAGCATTCAAACGACATAGCCCCGAAAG
>JAAXIK010000217.1:15822-23932 GCA_012270385.1 Rubripirellula sp.
CCCACCCGACCGCCCGCCAACCCTCCAACCCCCCACCCCCGCACGCCACCTGAAAGGGTCCCCCGGCGATCCCCCCCACTCCAACAACCGCCTCGCCAACGATCCCATCGACACCCTGATCGAAACAAAGTCATCCAAGTCAGCATTATGATGATCTGAGCCAAAAAATACCGCTAAAAAGCGGAAATCCTCTGCGATTCACCGAATCGATAGTAGAAAAAAAGGCATGAAGACTCAACGGGCTCCCGTTCGCTTGCCACCCAAGGCGGGCAATCCTGTGCAGGTGCCGAATTGGGTAAACCGGAACTGAGACAGGAGAATTTTTGAGAAAAAAAGCCTGACTCAGCATCTATATGCGGCCAGAACCGCCAAAATTTGCCTTGAAACACACCGCTCGAATCGTGAGCGATCACGCAAAATTACCCTCTTTTCTGCGAATTGGGACTTTTTCCACCCACAATTTCCCTAGCTTTAGGTAGTCCACAAAGGCTAGAAAGCTTCTGTTGCTCTGTTTTGCAACGATAACTATTCTACGAGCGGCCAGTTTTTTCCTCGAATTTTTGGAATTGCTGGTCACAATAGGAACAGTTTGTTGGCTCAATTCCCCTCACCGCCGTGAACTTTGGTTTTCGGCGGGTCGCTTCGGAGATCCACTGTGATCCATTCGGACCTAAAACGTTTTTGTCTTTTTGTTTTCACCGTCGCTTTCGGCCTCTTCTCAGTCACCGACTCGGCACGTGCCGGCGGGAGATTCGGCGGCCAGCAAGCCGTTGGTGGTGTAGTCGTTGACGCGGCGGGTGTTGTTCGAGCGGCGACGCTTGAAGATCGTCAGCAAATGGCCAATGCGTTGCAAAATGCGAACAGAGCGCTACCAGGTGATCTGCAACAAGAAGCAGAGATGCGGATGATCTCCCTGAAAGGTCTGCAGGCGGCGGTAGCCGAGAGCAAGCAATCCGGCAAAGACATCCCCTCGGAAGTCAGATTCCTTGCCGGACTGCAAAGAATCGCCTACGTCTTTGTTGACCAAGAAAATCAAGATGTCATCTTGGCCGGCCCCGCTGAGCCTTGGGAAATGCGAGAAGATGGATTTGTGGTCGGCAAAATCTCCGGTCAAGCAACCATGCGTTTAGAAGACCTGACGGTTGCACTGCGAAGCGTCGAGAACGCTCGGCAGAACGGTATCACCTGCTCGATTGAGCCAACTGATGAAGGGCGTTTACGCCTGCAACAATTACTGCGACGAATTAAGTTGCGTCCTGGGCAAAGCCCCGTTGCCTTCGAAGCTGCAATGCGAGAAGCATTCGGTCCTCAAATGATTTATCTCAGTGGTGTTCCCAATAACAGCCGTTTTGCACGAACTCTCGTTGCCGCTGACTTCGAAATGAAGCGTGTTGCGATGGGCCTGACGGAATCCAAGGTATCGTCACTACCAAGTTACTTAGAAATGTCCCGTAACAGCCAACAAACTAAAAACCAAAATCCTCGTTGGTGGATGGCATGTAGCTATGACGCACTTGGCAAAAGCCAAGATGGTTTGGCCTGGAAGCTATCCGGGCAAGGCGTGGAAACCAAAACAGAGCAAGACATCGTGAATGACGATGGATCAACTCGACGTGGTGGTGTAGACAAAATGGCCCAGGCTTGGGCAAACAAAATGACAGACTCCTACGAAGATCTATCAATAAAGATGCCAGTCTTTTCGGAGCTGCAGAACATGATGGATCTCACTGTTGTCGCTACTTTGATCGTTCAAGAACGATTGGCTGAGAAGGCGGGTTTAAGCCTCGCGGGATTTGCTGAAGAGAGTCAGTCTGTTGAACTTGCCTCCTTTAACACACCCAAAGCAGTCGAACCGCACTGCAGCTTCATCAAAGGACGCTCCGGCTGGGTGGTCACCGCATCCGGTGGTGTGGACATCAATGGATTTGAAGTTGTTCAGAACCAAGTGGCAGATGCCAGCGGTTCGAAAGTACGCGAAGATGCACTCGCCGCATCCACAGGTAAAACCTGGTGGTGGAACAAATAGACTAGCTCTTTGCGAGCTTGTCGCCCCTTCCATCCTGTAAATCCCATTCCCCGCTTTCCTTCTAGCGGGGCAAATGACCGTAACGCGCTCAGTCCTCGGACAAGGAAAATGAATCCTTGGGGAATTGAAACCTTCGAAAATGAGATCGCGTGTGACTGGTTAGAGGATTTGCAAGATTCTGAACCGGTAGCTTTCGTGAAGGAGAGCCTTCACTTGCACATCCATCAGAGGATTCCCTACGTTGCCTGTATCGGTGTAGTTTGCGCGGCTGAGCTGGTGCATTGCAGCAACTCAAAGAGGAGCCGCCCCGTTCCTTTGGAACTGTACCAATGGATTGAGAAACACCCCAAAATGGATTTCACTGGTTTCATCATCCCAGCGATTGTTTCCATGCGGCGTGTTTTGCAGCCACAGAGTGAATTGCGAATACGATGGGAAGATAACGAAACCTTGGGTCCAACTTGGCTTCGAAATCAAAATCGTCTGATTGGTTTACTGGAGTCCGACTTTGTAGACTCTCGGCTCCCCATCGCAGGCTAGATTGGTGAGGTTGTATACGTTACTGATCATTTAACTGACATCACGTTGGCGAATGATCCCTTCTTGACCTCGTCGATGGCCCCATCAGTAAATCACCCAAGTTGCAATTTCGTTGGTAATTGACGCATTTTCAGCGGGGACATGGAGCCCGCACGGTTGGCGTCGTCGAATAGGGATGCACAGTTTTTTTGCTGTTCCCCACCTCGACAGAGCATCTACCCAGTATGATCTTTGATCACGGGGAGATACGGATCGCCCTCAATTCACTCTCAACAATCACTCGATGAATATTGATGGCCGACGACTCATTGAATTCACAGTCTGAAAATACACCATCGGATACTGCAATTCAGACCGAAGAGCAAATCATTTCAGAGAATCCATGGCAAACACTGGACTCTCGTACCGAGAATCCGCCGAGTGTGAACCGCTGGAAGGAGAATCACGGAAGCCTAATCCTCCTTGTCTTTGTGGCCATTGTTTCGATTGGTTTTATTCTGATCTGGTACCAGCAAACCCGCTTTGTGCCACCGAGATTTCCGGAAAGTGAAATGATCCAAACGGTGGAAGAAATAACAGAAGACGGACAGATTACCTTGGAAGCACAAGGCATGATCGCGGTACGGATTGCTGGTGCTCCAAATGATCAAGGCTCACTCAAAGCGGCTATTCATGCGAACCCATTGACCTTCAGGAGTGAAGATCAGGCACTCATCTCACAATCGTTACCCATCAAAGACGGGGAATCGATCTGGCTCCTTCCAGTCGATCGTCTACCTCCACAATTCGCTGTAGCAGCTTATCACGATGAAAATGATGCCCAGCAACTGACTCTCAACCGATTCGGAATTCCGCCGGCACGCTACGGGGTTTCACGCGAAGCTCGTGCTTTGGCTGGCCCGCCAAAATTCGAGGAAGCTGTCATCAACCGTCCAGCAGCCTGCGACCAGATCTTCGTCTTCCTTCGCTAGGGACCGATTTCGAAAAAGGGATCCACAAAGCCAAGACGTGAATTGGCATGTTCACAAGGATTATTCCATCTAAAACGCACTAAGCCAACAAATCTACCAAGATCTAAAATCGGTCAGGTAACCAACCCATTGGACAACTCAGTGCATTCAAAATTTGTAGAGTAGAAGAAGAGAATAGTACAAATCGTTTCGGCGAGCCCCCTGAGGAGTACTGTCGTAACGATTGTTGACAGAAAGCTTGAGACGTAATTTATCCGCCTCGTCCAAACTCGCTTCCCATGACCAGTCTGCAACTAAACGAAAGTTGCTGAAATCTTCCCAAGCAGGAAAATACTCGATTTTCTGCTTGGTTGAATACCTCTCCGACCATTTGCGATCTGACTCAAGACCGAAGACAGCCTCGGGAATCCAATCATCATTGGGTGCACCGATTTCGCGTGAAGCACCCGCTCCAAAACGAGTAACCAGGGATGCATCATCGCTTCGAATCCAGTAATACCCGTAACCTCCGTTGAGATTCAGTCTTAGATCAAAAGCTTTAAATCGATCCCATTCCGCACCAAATTTGGTGAAAGCAGCATGCGAGGTTCCTTGAAACACGCGATCAAAATCACTCGTGACCCTGCCATTATCCTCAGTGGTCGAACGACGGGTTCGAGTTTGTCGGTAATCGAAATCGAATCCAACGTCAAAATACTTGGTTGTCCGCTTCGATTCCAAACCTGTATGGATCCCAAGCGTACTCGCATTTCCAGAACTACCGTCCAAGCCCAACTCGGCTTGAGAATCCCAACCCTCGAGCCATCTGATTCCTGTCCAAGTGTTACTCCACAATGAAATCACCTTGGAATGCCAGCTGGAGTCCGATTCGGACAGCCCTAAATCAAAAGACGCCGGGGACGAGGCTACCGAATCCAAAGGGGCCTGAAAGCTGTCGGTCGAATCCGAAGCAATTGGGTTTGTAGAATCCTCTTCAGTTTCCGTTTTGTTAGTGATCGAATCATCGATGAAGTGACCAACGACTGCAGCCTGCTCCGTTTGGTCTGAAGTTACTTCTTTCGTCCCCAGATCCACGAATGGCGTGGGAGGCTCGACAATCGGCCCATCGGGCTCCGGAGAACTCACCTGATCCGACTTCTTAAGATCAGTGCTCGGGGTTTCAAGATCAGTGCTCGAGGTTTGAACATTGGTGCTTTTTATTTCCTGTTTGATTCCGAGAAGACCTGGGTCCGCGTAGCCCGAACCTGTCCATCGTGACACCCCCGAACGCCACGATGCTGTAGGTAATTCTTGAGCATCGATACAGCTACAAAATCCAGCAATCAGCAAGAAGATTGCTATCGAACGATTCGGAACGATTGACGGCAAAAGCATCTGAAAAATGACTGTGATTGGCTTGCGTATTGATCTCACCGCGAAAACAGATCGCCGCATGTTGTGAGTAACAAAAACCCGCTTCCCCAGTCAACCTCTCACCCTACCTTGCCGAGCCAGATCAGAATCTCAAACCACCCCTAAAGCCTGCTTCAATTCACCTAGCTGGGTCGGGATATTCCCGTACGGATCCGTGTCTTCGTATTCCAGTACCACGTAGCCTTGGTAGGAAGCTCGTTTCAAGATATCCGCAAGGCGTTTAAAGTCGGCCGGATAATGCTCGCCGTCAGGTTTTTTCATACTTACCTTCACTTGAACATTCACGGCAAAGGGTGCACATCGTTCCAGATCGCGATACGGGTCATCTGACAAGAAGTTACCCGTGTCCAAATTGATTCCTACCCAGGGACTTTTAACGCGATCCATGATTTCCAGCATCTGATCACTTGTGAGATTTCCATGATTCTCGATTCCGATCATCACACCTTTTTTCGCCGCGTACTCGGCACACCGTTCAATGGCTCCGCAAGCTTCCTTCATTCTGCTCGGGTCCTGCTGAAGCTGACGACCTGTGCCAGCAAAAAAACGCACATGGGGGGATCCGAGTAAGCTAGCTCGATCAATCCAGATCATTGCCTTCCGGACTTCCTCCTCTAATTTCGGGCCCGCACCGATTGTAAAATTATTCCCAATCGCTGTTCCTGAGATGGCAACCCCTCGAACGAAGGCGTAGTGCTTCAGATCCAAGAACTGATCGTCGGTAGTCGCAGGATCAAAGAAGTAACTGGTAAGTTCCGCTGCATCAAAAGCATGATCGACGCAGTAGTCGATAAACCGATACATATCCATCGGCTTACCATCACTCGCGGGCTTCTGTTCTTTTCCCCGAGAGAAGGCAAAATACTTTCGCAAAGAATAGGCAGCGAGACCTAACTGAAATCTCGGAGCACCTGACCGACCGAATGGTTCACGCGCCAAGACAGGGAAAGAAGTCATGGCAGTGGTTGCAGAAGCGAGTCGGACAAAATCTCGGCGTCTCATGAATCCCTCGGGTGATTGGAATATGCGTTGAAGTGAAAGCAGATACTAGAGCTTGGGCACCTTGCCCTAGCGGCATCATTATAAGCAACTGCACTGCATCCTGCTGATCCATTGACGATGCACCAACATGGCCACAGCTGTAATCAACTAAATCATCACCGTGTTACCGCATTTTGTGATCATCATGCAATAATCATTGATGAAAATCAGTACACTCATCGCTATCGCTTCCACCCAACACTAACAACTCATTGACAATGGTCCTGCAAAGTCGATTCGAGGAACTTGTTCAACGCGCCCGACAGACACTGAACGGCCTAAGAACGGAATTGCTCAATGAAAGAGTGAAAGAAGGTTATTGGGAAGGAAAACTTTCGCCGTCCTCCCTAAGCACAGCGACGGCCGTGAGTGCCATCTCCGCGACACTCATTCACATGTCGACCGACCAATCGCTTGACGTAGAAGCAGAGCAAAGCGATCAATTCAAAGCAGCCGCCTCCAAAGGTATTCAAGCACTCCAAAATCAACAAAACACTGATGGAGGCTTTGGCGACACGGATCGCAGTCATTCCAATATTGCGACGAGTTACCTAGTGCTCGCAGCTTCTTCGCTTGCCAGCCAAGCAATCGGTGAATCTCTACCCAGTCATCAAACCGAGAAACTCGAGCAATACATTGAGAAAACAGGTGCATTTGAAGCACTGAAAGAAAGATATGGAACGGACAAGACCTTCGTTGTTCCCATCCTGACCAATCTAGCAATCGCCGGAATTGTGCCGTGGGATGAGGTCCCTGCTTTACCCTTCGAGGCGGCAGCGTTCCCACAATCGATGTATCGCCTACTTCGGATGCCTGTGGTGAGCTACGCAGTCCCCGCATTGGTGGCAATTGGGCAAATCAGACACTACCACGGACCGAAAGCGTTCTTTCCGGTTCGTTGGATTCGCTCACGATTGATTAACCGAACCATGTCCGTGTTGCTACGCATGCAGCCACAGAGCGGTGGATTTCTCGAAGCTACCCCTTTGACGGCTTTTGTGGTCATGAGTCTTGCCGCAACCGGCCGAAGTCAGTGCCAAGTCTCCAAAAACGGTCTAGAATTTTTGCTGGATTCCATGGATGAGGACGGGCTCTGGCCGATTGACACGAATCTGGCGACTTGGGTGACTTCACTCTCCATGCACGCATTATCGTGTGACCCCGAAGATGACGGAACTTGGTGCACGGATTCGTTGATTCAGTGGCACCTGAGTTGCCAACATCTCAATCGCCATCCTTTCACCGGCGCTGAACCGGGAGGCTGGGGATGGAGCGATTTAAGTGGAGCCGTTCCAGATAGCGACGATACCCCCGCTGCGATCCTTGCACTCTCGGAAGCTAGACGCTGGAGAACTCAAGATAACGACGAGATGAAAGCTGCCATCGAGAGAGCAGTGCGATGGCTTGAGCTACTTCAAAATCGCAATGGTGGTTGGCCTACGTTCTGCAGGGGATGGGGTAAGCTACCGTTTGATCGCAGCAGCAATGACCTGACGGCGCACGCGATGCGTGCTCTTCTTGCAGCATCGGCGATCCTAGACCGAAAGCCGGACAAGACATCGCTGGATCGGGCGAGGAGATTCCTCATCAACCATCAACAGAGCGATGGCTCATGGTTACCGTTGTGGTTTGGTAATCAAGATCGTGAAGATGAATCCAATCCTATCTACGGAACCGCGAAGGTGCTTGCTGCCGCAGTGCATTTCCTTGATGACTCTGCGGTGGATCGCGCGACGAACTACTTAATCTGCCAACAGAATCACGATGGAGGATGGGGGGGCGGACCGTCACTGACCCAGTGGCTAGAGCAATCGGAGAGCTCCGCATCGAACGGAGAGCGCCCGAGGGTAGGCAAGATTAGCGCTACCGTGAGCAGTATTGAGGAAACAGCGTTGGCCCTTGATTCTCTTCTCACCGTTGCCAATGCCAGACAAGTCGAATTGACCACGCAAACTGACACAGTGAGTCGATTCAAGGAAACTCGTGAAAGCCTCGCGGCGGGTAAAGAGAATCAGCAGCATCCAAGACCCATCACAGAGGAAAACCAACAAAACGATGTAGGCAGCACGAAAAGGAGTTCGTCGCCGTCCCCAGAATCAAAGGATCTTACCCACCAACC
>JAAXIK010000242.1:0-1611 GCA_012270385.1 Rubripirellula sp.
CGTTCAAAACTGATTTTACCGCCTGTTCCCTCGAGTACACGACTCGGGCCGGCGAAGTGAACGTCGAAGAAGTGGATGCTAGTGTTTTGAATGTCAAAGGTGGGCGTGCAGGCACTTGTTAGAATCGTGGTTCCACCCGACGGATCACCGACGATCAAGCATTCATCGGTCACGGTCAGAGTGGATGGAGGCAGGAAGACATCCGGGGTCAGGTGAATCGTGGTATTTGGAACTGAGGTATTCGCTTCTTGTACGGCATCGGCAATTGTCAGGAAGCCGTCCGCAAAGCTCGATCCATTCTGGGCTCCGGATGTGGCGGCGGGGTTAACGAAAAGGTCCTCGGCTACGCCAAAGTTAGACAGCAGCGAGAAACAGACAGTTGCTAGTAAAGTGCGAGTGATTTTCCTAATCATGGGACTACCTTTTGAACGGCGGAGGTGAAAAATTCTTTACACCACCTGAAGCGGTAATCCCGTGAGAAGCGGGCGCGAGAAAGTAAAAAAACTTTTCTAGCTTTTCAAAGCCTTAAATGCCCAGGCTGGAAAAAAAACTAAGCCTGCATACAGCAATTGTTTTCAGCACCTTCAATCGCTGCCTCAGCAGGCGTGAGATTTTTAAGGTTGGCTTCACGGATCCCTACAATCTTGCGGTTTTGGAGGGCGTGCTCCGAGACAGACGCGTGGTCTTCAAAGGAGAAATCGATGCTTTGTTTTGCCATTGCTGTGACATTTCTTCTTTTTACCCTTGGGGAACAAGTGGCTGCGGATGAGTCTTGGATGAGATTTCGCGGACCGAATGGCTCCGGGGCATCGGAAAGCGAGGCACCCTTACCGGTAGAGTGGTCGGAGGAGTTGAATCTCGCTTGGAAAAATGCCTTACCGGGTCCCGGGGCTTCGAGTCCGATTGTGGTGGGTTCGAGAGTCTGGGTTACCTGCTATTCCGGTTATGGAACACCGGAGGATACGGAACGCGACATTCGTCAATTGAAAAGGCATTTGTGCTGCTATGACCTGACTTCGGGTTCGCTCCAATGGCAACAAGCCGTCGCCGCGACATTGCCCGAAGATTCTTATTATGACTCGGGTGTTTCGTCACACGGTTATGCTTCGCATACGCCCGTTACCGATGGAGAGAGGGTGTACGCTTTCTTTGGGAAGACTGGCGTGATTGCTTTTGATATTTGGGGAGAGAAACTTTGGAGTCGGAAGGTGGGCAGTGGCTCGGATCCGCCAAAGTGGGGCTCCTCCTCCAGTCCCATCCTTCACCGAGATCTTCTAATCGTGACCGCTGCAGCAGAGAGTCAGAGTCTATTCGGACTTCATAAGCTGACAGGAGAAGTGGTTTGGAAATATCAATCGAGTGGACTGGACGGCATGTGGGGAACACCTGCCATCGTGTCTATCGATGGCGGCCATAGCGTTTTGGTGATGATGGTGGCTGGTGAATTGTGGGGCTTCGATCCCGCCACCGGTGAAAGGTTATGGACTCAAAAAGCCACGGAATCGAGGCAAGCGTACGCGAGTGTGGTCTGTGATGTACACCGTTTGTTCGCGTTTTCATGAAGAGGTGGCGGAAGTCTAGCGGTCAGTCTTCTCAACTCCTTGATAAGAA
>JAAXIK010000242.1:1621-4879 GCA_012270385.1 Rubripirellula sp.
ACGCTGTAATCTATATCTACAAATATCCTTACGGTGATTTATGCAAAAAGTGGGCAGCGGCTTGATCAGATTCGCTTTAAGGGAGCCAAGGAGACTGGGGGACCTTTCGGTTCGCTTGACTACCCATCACCGGTCATTGACTCGGGGAAGCTGTATTACTTGAATGCACGAGGTCAAGTTTACGTGTTCGATCTGGACAGCGAACTTGAACCGATTGCAATTAACGAGCTTGGCAGCGAGAAAGAGACTTTCTGGGGATCCCCGGCGATTGCGGACGGTAAGCTGATCTTGAGGAGCAATCGAAGTTTATATTGCATTGAACAAGTTAGAGAAAATGAGGTGGACCCCGCCGTGATCGGTCCATAAAAAAAGCGACCTCTCGAGGAGAAGCCGCTATGTGTTTCTGAAATGATGCTCAGCAGCAGGTGATTTCAGTTTGCTGATATTATTCCGTCGCGGCAGGTTCTTCTGCGATTTCATCCGCTGCATCCGCGTCACTCATCATCGCTTCATCCGCAGCGATCATTTCTTCATAAGACTGCATGGCCTCTTCGGTGGTTCCTTCCATGATATTGGTGGGTTCGCTGGAACCGCCACATCCTAGGAAGGTAAAAGTGATTAGCAACGCGGCTACAAGTGACAGGCTTTTCATTGAACGTTTCCTCGTTTTGGGATCGGTGATTTGTGTTCGTCGTTTATAAATAAACCCCGCCATCATGTTCCATGGCGGGGTTTGATTCCTTTCTCAGAGCGAGATCCTACTGGTTCAACTGCTCTGCGATGGTTTCCTTGCTAGCGCGTGTGCCCAACGCCCCCCAAAGTCCGTAGGGGCTTGGAGAACCGGGCCGATTGGATGGGTTTCCAGCAATGTTACCGTTTCGCCAGACCTGTGGGGATCGGGAGTCACCCGCCTCCACCGAGTCGGTCATGAATACCACGGCACCGTCTGCCATCAGGATATGGACGCCACCCTGATGTCGGCTGGAAGGAGGACAAACGGTTCGACCACCGGGAAATCTCTGTGCACAGAGTTCGGAGTTGGGTGGGAGGATGGTATGCATCCCCGTCATGCCCATTCGGTGGCTGGCCCATCGATAGCCTCGACCATTGACCGGACCCCAAACCGGAGTGGAGGGAGCCCAGAAACGTGGTTTCTCAGGATCAATGAGTCCTTGGTCAGCGCAGTACTTGGGATTGTTTCGGATTTGAACGACCCACTGGCTACGCTCAAGGTCAGCGATTGTACGAATGTCGCGATCCCCAAGGTCAGTAGCAATCTCTCCCATCATGATGGTGTTAGCGAGTCCATCGAGGATATCACGGAAACGCATTTCCTCATGGACCACGAAAACTCCTCGGTTCGATGCTCGATTATGAATGGCATGCCCGTTATTCCAGGCGATCCGTTTCCAAGGTGTTTGTGGACTGCGGAATTGTTTCGCGCCCTGAATGGAATAGAAGTAGGAGTCACCTAAGCACATCGCATAATTGGTTCGGCCCAAAGCAGGAAGACCCACTCCAGGGTCACTAGGACAACGTAGAGTTGGGATTTCTGTTGCCCAAGGGATATAGCGACCTTGGCTGGGCACGGGGCCCATCGCTGGCCACGAGTTAGGCGGAGCGTAGACGGTGGCGGGGTTGACTGAGTCTTCGGTGTTGGGATTAGAAATTTTTTCCCAAAGTGCCTGTTGTTCGAAGAACGGAGTCAAGCCAACCAGGGCGCTGAGTCGCCACGAATTGGAGTGGGAATAGGTCGTCCACCAGTTGTTGCTGGGGCCCGAGTTTCCGTAAGGAGGAGCGCTCCCGGTGCCGGGGCTCTCCGTTCCTGCACCGTGGATAGGGAGTTGCTTATACGCACTGTGATAGTTGTGGATCGCAAGCCCGATCTGTTTGAAGTTGTTACTACAACTCATCCGTCTAGCTGCTTCACGTGCAGCCTGGACCGCGGGAAGCAGAAGACCGACCAGAATGCCGATAATCGCAATCACAACAAGCAACTCCACAAGAGTGAAGCCAGCTTTGGATCGTTTCATGATCTATCCATTAATTAGAAGGGAATGTGATAAAAATCCATCATGGGTAGTCAACCCTTGAACCACCCTCGAATCCGCAGATTCATCCATTGGGAGTTTTGGGAAAGTATCTTTCTCAAAAATCGAGGCTGTTTTGGTTGACATGACAACGGTCCGCTTTCAGCTAAAGGCAAAAAGGAGGCCGCTGTTCGGCAATAAGATAAACAAAAATGACTTTAGGTTCCACCTTAGTTGAGTGATATCGGGATTGACCTCGGTAAAGCTTGCACTTCCGCAGTAGACTACGTCAGTCCTTGAGGATGAGTGGGTTGAAGAGGACTCAAGATGCTGTGGAATTTCAAACTGCTCTTGGGGCTCTTCGTCGTGCTTGCGGCGGGGGTAGTAACAGCGTTGGCAATCTGATGATGAGGTGTGTGTAAGCGTGAAATTTCAATGGTTTCCTAGGCGATTGAATGTCATCCGGTTCTGTGTCGTAGCATGTCTGTTGTTTTCCACTGAGACCACCGCGATCTCAATGGAAAATAACGCTAGGGAGTCATCTCCGCTGCGATTGACCGACAAGGTAGCGGAACAGTGGGCGGAACTAGTCCTCCAAGGTGTGGATACACAATATCCCAATAAACTTTCTTTGGTTTACTCATCCGATGCACAGATCAAAACTCCCAAGGAGCATTTCCCGGCGTTCTATGGTTGCTTCGATTGGCACAGTAGTGTCCATGGTCATTGGGTTCTTGTTCGACTTTTGCGAGATCATCCCACGATTTCTTCGGCAAGCCGGATCCGTGAGGTTTTGCAACGGCATCTATCGAAAGACAATCTCGCCTCGGAAGCCGACTTTTTCAGTCGCGATGAACAGAAAACCTTCGAGCGAATGTATGGTTGGGCATGGTTCTTGCGTCTGGTGATGGAGCTTGATTCTTGGGACGACACTGACGCGAGGCAGTGGCGAGAGCATTTACAGCCCCTTGAGTCAGTTCTAGTGGGTAGGATTGAAGCCTATTTGCCCAAGCTGACGTATCCCATTCGAATTGGCCAACATACGGATACAGCTTTTGCTCTTGGGCAGATTTTAGATTACGCCCAGCAGATGAATGAAAAAGAGCTGCATGAATTGGTGGCAAATCGAGCACGAAGTTTTTATCTCGAAGATCTTGATTATCCCGTTCACTACGCACCGTCCGGTCATGATTTTTTTTCATCCTGTTGGAATGAAGCGGACTTGATG
>JAAXIK010000515.1 GCA_012270385.1 Rubripirellula sp.
TCTATCTACTGTGTGACTCCAAATACTAAGTCCGCTGTAAAATCAGAAGATCACGGGTGTACCTGTGCGAGAGCCTCGATCCGAGGAATCTACTCGCTTCTGTATCGGCTCCACCGATTTTGCAATGGTTCGACGGTTCTTTTGATACGATTGAGGAACGCCTGCCGGATGTTTTTGAAGCTGGATTCGGTGCTCTCTGGTTGCCTCCACCCGGTCGCGCAGACTCCGGTAACCAGTCGGTGGGATATGATCCCTACGACCGTTTTGATCTTGGTTCTCCAGATAACGAAACGCTTTACGGGACGGAAACCGGACTCAAGCACCTGGCAGACCTGCTTGACCGCACGTCGACATCTTTACACATCGATGCGATTCTGAATCACGCCGGTTTTTCGGATTTGAGCACGGAGGGGTTTGCGGATTCCGGCGGCTATCCCGGGTTAGCCATTACCTTAGACGGCGCGATTGATGGCGACTTTCATTCGGCGTTTGCTCAAGGTGATCTGGAGTTTCGTCTGTCCGGATTGGTCGATATCGATCACACCACCAACCATGTTCTGGTTAGAAATCCCGTAGATGCCGAAGCGGGTAATAACATTCCGGTGGGTACCATCACGGATCCTTACGGTCGACTAGCCAATATTCCCAAGTCTGAGAACGCAAGGTTTTATCCCGATCTTGATGGCGAGGCGAAGTATCTCTTCGATCCGGTAACCGGAGAGAGCGACTTGGCTGTCTATTCCTTTGACACGGCGGACCCGATGTCAGGAGATGCTGTGGCAGAGAATGCACTCGGTTACTTAATGCGGTACATGCAGTGGATGGTTCAGGTCATCGGCGTGGACGGTTTTCGAGTAGATGCGGCAAAGCATTTCGACGGTTTTGTCATGGACTATCTTGATCGGGCAGTCTATCGATCGAATCCGAGAACGCTCTTGGATGGCTCGACCGAGAATGTTTTCAGTTACAGCGAGGTGTTCGACGGAAATAAGGATACGCTTCTTTCTTATGTTCGTAAGAATATTGACCCCTCCGATCCCGGCAGGATCGGAGGCAATCGGGATGTTTTAGATTTCTCCTCGTTCTTCATGATGAGGGACAAACTCTCTTCTCCGGGCACACCCAATGCATGGTACGACGTTCGGGATTCTCTGCTCGATCTGCACGACGACGGATTGCACAATGGATCTGCCGGCGTTTTATTCGTTCGCAGCCATGATGAGTTTGGGCCGACTAGCTTAGGTAACGTTGCTCACGCAATGGCCTTGATGTACCCCGGTAATGCGGTGGTCTATTTCAATGGCAAAGAGTTTGGTCCGGATCGTGACTTCCCCAAAGCTGGACGTGGTGACGCACTTGGCGGTGTCTACGGAGAGACCATCAAGCGTTTACTTTCGATTCGACAATCCCATGGACGTGGCGACTTCTACGAGCGGTGGATTGATAATGAGGGTATTTTCATCTTCGAAAGGGAGAACTCGGCGATTGTGGGTTTGTCCAATCGCGGTGATGGCGGATTCGATGAACGAACAATTAGCGTTGGCTTCGCGCCCGGTACGCGACTGATCGAATTGACCGGTAATGCGTCCGACCCATCCGTCGACCCTCATGATGATCTGCCTGACTATTTAGAAGTGTCTAGTAACAATACCGTGACCATTCGTGTACCACGCAATCAAAATGCGAATGGTGATTGGCACGGCTCCGGTTATGTCATTTATGGACTTGCAACACCTCAATCCTCCGGTATTGAACTCACTGGCGTTGATTCGGTGCTCAGTGGTTCTGTGCCTGAGGTGGATGATTATGCCAATGGTGTAACCAGGCTTGAGGATCTCCATGTTGTGACAGGAGATCAGATCACCGTTAATCTTCAAACGGAGGAGGTTTATCTAGACTCGCAACAGTCGATACGCGACATTTCTGCCGATGGTGACCAGGCCATGCTTCGCTTGGACGGGGGCACCGATGTTAACGGCAACGGGATAGTGGACAATGTGAGCCCAGGTAGCGTGACCTACGGCTTCGAGTTTTTCCAGGATGTTGCAAGCCCGTTAGTGGGTGCCGAGGGTGTAAACGGGACTCGGGGGACGGGGCAGTTCCAGCAACAGATTGACTTGTCCAGTCTTGAAGAGGGGGTTCATTTCCTTGAAGTCCGAGCTTTCCGACACCGAACGGATGGGGGGCAACCCGTTTACTCCGATTATCGAGAGTCGATTTACTTGGACCGTTTGCCTCCCGTTTCGGACGTGCAGAGTTTTTTACCTTACGTGGACGGTGTGAATGAGAACCGAAATCTGGTCGTTCGATCTCTCGATAAGACGGCGAACAGCGTCCATGTTTTTCTCGACTTACCGGCCGCTACGTCGGATTCAGAAATCCTCAACCTTGTTGATAGTTCCAATAGTGCAAGAAAAATTGACCGTGATCAGTTTATCTATGGCTTTGAAAACTTAACCTCGGGTAATCACGTTGCGACCGTCGTGAGTTACGAAAGAACCGGGAATGTGAATGTTCAGCGGCTTCCGGGTTTAAGTATTTCGACTTTCTATGGCGGTGGTTTGGGGGACCTTGATTTTAACGGTGCTTGGGAGTTAGCTGACCTGAATCTTTTCGAGACGCTTGTTCTGGGCGAGCAGAGCAGTTTTAACCCAGCGGCTGATTTCGATGGAAATGGCTTGGTTGACTACATTGATCTGCAGCGGTTCAGCGAGTTTTTGGTTGCTAGTGAGGCCGAACAGGAACTTGTTACCGAGCTGGAAAGGATTCGAACACTTCTGTTTCGCGCTGAGGATGAAAGTTTTGTGATCAGCGAAGATGAGAGACTGGTTGTCGCTGCAAATGGCGTTCTAGGTAATGATCAGATTCCGGAAGAAGTGACGGGTAGTTTTATTGTCAATGTGGGAGTCATTACCAGTAACCGAGGCGTTTCGGCGAGTTTGGAAGCGGATGGGAGTTGGGTCTACGACGCTCGAGGTTTCTATGACCCATTGCTAGATGGACAGGTGCTGACGGATTACTTTGATTACATCATTGATGATGGCTTCGGCAACCGATCGACTGCTAGGGTTGAGCTGAGCATCGAGGGTGCTAATGATGCACCCACCTTTGGTCCGCTATCCTCAATTCATGTTGATGAAGATGAGCTGCTCACGCGTTTGGATCTCGGTGTGTTCGATCCCGACCATTCGGTCGATCAACTTGAACTTACATTCACTCTTGAGAGACCCGAACTTTTCGCTTTGGAAGATGTTGAATTGGTACTCGAAGAAGGTGCTTGGTTCTTGGAGTGGGAGTTGGCAAAGGATCAATTTGGTGAGAGCACTATTGTCTTCAACGCAGAGGATCCGGGAGCCGATGGATTGTTAGAGACTCCAGCTGACAATTTATCAAAACAGGTTTCATTCATTCTCACCGTGGATCCCGTTAATGATGTGCCCAGCTTTGGGGCTGTGAAACGACTCGCCCTCGACGCTGGGGTCACATCCCACACCATTCTGCTCGACACCATCACGGCTGGAGGTGGTGAAATTCAAGATTTGCTCCTTACCGCAAGCGTGGATAATACCTCACTTCTCTCACTCCCCATCACCTCGCAGCAAGTAGAAGCTGGATCGTTTCCTTTTGAAATCCAACCCATTGAGAATGCCGTGGGATTTGGCAAGGTGATGATCACCCTCGAGGATGCTGGGCTGGATGGGTTTTTGACCACCGTCAGTGACAATGCAGCAGTGACCAAAACCATTGACGTGGCGGTGGGCATTTCAAGTTTTCGGAACGATCCAGCGGCAATCCGTGTAGATCTCAGAAGAACTCATCAAAATGTAAATATCGGGATTGTCAACGAACAATTGGTTATTGATCACGGGGATGCTATCTGGTTCTCCTTGAACGAATCTGAGGATGCGACCGTGACAGGTCCCTTAGCTTTAGCGATCGATGAGACGCAGCCCATCGAAATCACAAGCGAAGAGGGAGTCGACTTGCAGTTTGATCCGGCTCTTTCTTGGCGAATGGGCGGTGGTGAATTGATCGATGGCGATTTTTTCAGAGAAGTGATTGCGACGGCAGTTGAGCCAGCAGCTGCTTTTCAGTTCAACACCGTCAACCCATGGCAGAATCTAGTCGATGATACCGACGTGAATAATAGCGGCGACACGACAGCGGGTGATGCTTTGGTGGTGATTAATGAATTGAGCAGGCGGCGCTACAGTGACGAAGACGCCAACGCAAAATCGCCTGCTGACGTCCTGCCTTGGCCTGGTGTTTACTTCGATGTTAGCGGAGATGATCGGATTTCCGCACTCGACGCACTTCAGGTCATCAACCGTTTAAGAACACAGTCTCTGTCCGAAGGATCAGAAGGAGAATGGCTTCCTACTTCTGCCGATAATCATCTCGATGTGGACCTGTTTATTTCTTGGCATACATCCGTGCATAACACTCCGGCCATGCGTCATTTGCGTGGCGTCGCTGGAGTCGAGGTGGAGGCCACCGACGTTAGCGATCTTTTTCTGAAAAGGCTGATTCGCGGTCCTGACTCGGTTGGTGAATTGCAGGGGGTGATGGATCATCATTTGGCTTCTGGACAATCAAGCTCGATGGAGGGGCCTGAAACGGGTGAAGAACTACCCGGGTTAACTGGATTTCAACAACGCGAAGGTGTTTCGGGTTTGGATTCAAAGTCGGTAGATCAGCTGTTTGCACGCTTGTAAGGCGGTTGCAGGACCATCAGGGGCGAAAACTTTTGTCAGACCCTCATCGATTTTGGCTTTAGACATCTGCTAGAAATGCTTGGAAGCAGTTATCTTGATAATCAGCTATGAATCTTTGACTCCACGGCTTGCAGGGAAGTACGACTTGGTGTTTT
>JAAXIK010000039.1:0-21266 GCA_012270385.1 Rubripirellula sp.
AATAACGTCTACTACTGCCCACGCCGAGTATCAGGGAAGCCATTTCCTAAGATTCCAGCTCCATACCGCCCACGCTACCGACCAGCAGGACCCTCGGAAGATCCCCAGCCAGATGCTCCATGCGGAGGTAAAGATCACGTTCCTCACCCTCTTCCGGAGCTTGAATACCCAACAACACGATTGCAGCTTCTCGAGAGGTGGATTGGATTGCTTCCAACGGTGATCCCGACTGGTAAACCACCTCCGGTGTAAATTCGATCCGTGAGGCCGCACCGAGTTCAACGAGGTGTTGCTTGACATCGTCGATCGCGTGAGGATTGTCTACAAACCGCAAAACCCGAATCGGATTCGAACGCCAACCGGGATTTCGGTGAAGGAGATGCGCTAAAAGTAACATCAATTCGCCATTCTTCATGCCTCTCCACCAAACATCGATCGTCCCCTGGGGAACCGCCCACAGACTTGTCGACTCCTCAGTCTCTCCCTGGGACAAGAACCGTGCTGCAATGACACTCCGATTCATTCGGGTGATCAAACGAAGGTTATTACCGAAGATTTCAGACTTGGAAATCTGTTTTGGCCAACCCAGCAAGACGGTATTGGTTCGCAACCCACCGATACCATGGCATTGCAGCAACGCTTCCATTCCGCTGGAAAAATCTTTGTGACATACGACGGCAGGGAACGCTTCCAAACACTCCTTGGAAATAAAATTTCTCAGTTGCCTTTCATAACGAAGTCGTTTCTGACTCTCCCCTCCTTCGTCCCCCGTGACGACTTGAGCGAGTGAGAGAATTCCCTGTCCGCTGGTGAGCCAATGGCCGTAAAAAGGAAGATGGGGACGCGTCCAACCCGTACCGGAAAAAGTCATCAGTACGGGACGCCAATTCTTGGGGTGATGAACCTCCGACTCAAGTCGCAGTAACGCTTTTCGCGCGCGTTCAAAAACGACTCCACTACGCAGATCTCCCCATCGTGACTCAACCTCACGATGACGAATAAAACCATGGAGAACTCCAACAAATGCAATGGAGATCAACGCCCAAACCCAATTCATCAGAAACATCACAGCGAGACCCCCCAAAAATCCCAATAGCGAAGTGCTCCAATGACAGAAATGGAACGTGGGTCGATAGCTAGGATTCCGCGTGATGGATTCGTAGAACGTGGCGAGATTTAATAATCCGTAGGTAATCATGAAGAACATCGTAATGACCGGAGCGATCGCATTGAGATCGCCAGCCAGAATACAGACCTGTGCGATAAAAAAAGTCATCACGGTGGCGCGTCGCGGCTCATTTCCGCTACCGCTATCCGACGAGAAAAATCGGAGAGATCTAAAAATATCATCCCGAGAAAAAGCTTGTAGTATCCGAGGCGCCCCCATCATGCTGCCGAGTGCAGAAGAGAGCGTTGCTGCAAACACACCCACAATGATCAGGCCGGGGATCGTAGAAATCTCACGAATGATCAGCGGATTATCGATCAGCTCATTGGACGTCCGCGTGCCGCAGAGCATCACCGTCATCGATAGATAGATGACTCCAGTGAACAAAACGGACGCGACGGTGCCAAACGGGATAGAGCGCGAGGGCTGGCGCAGATCTCCGGACATGTTTGCTCCTGCCATGATCCATGTGACCGCTTGAAAGAACAGGGCAAACATGGTGTAAACATTCTCACCATTCATGAATGAAGGATTTAAATTGGCTTCCAATATCTTCCAATCGAACTCTTGGAATGCACCCCAATAAAAAACAGCCAAGGCCGAGGCCAATGAACCAAGAATCAGGTACTGGATGCGGATTGCCCAACTTGCACCTAAAAAGACGCAAAAGAAAACGGCAAGGTTGGTGAGCGTGGCTACTTCAACAAAGCGTGACGAAAAAGAATCAAAGGTTGAAGTGAAGGCTTCAGCGAAACCCAGTACATACATCGCCACCGAAATGGCTTGAGCAAGAAAAAAGAGAATCCCGATCGCGCCACCAAACTCAACACCTAAGCTCCGGCTAATCAGATAATAGGCGCCCCCACCTCGTACTCTCGTGTTTGTTGCAATCGCAGATAGAGAAAGTGTGGTCAATCCCGTGATTAGCTTGGCCATCAGCACAATTGCAATGGCTAACCAGAGACCACTCTGACCAACGACCTGTCCAAATCGAAGGAACATGATGACGCCAAGAATGGTGAGTGTGCATGGCGTAAATACCCCACCGAAGGTTCCGAATTTGGAGCCCCCCGAAGCATCATCCATCGACTTGGTAAACAAAAGAGATCTCCTGATGAAAAGCAGATGCACCGCCGGTAACACCCAGGGTAAATCGGTTTAGTGAAAATGCACCTGATCCAGGCTTACAATCAACCATCGTCTCTAACCCATTCCAATTGCAAATATAACCGAGTGGAACCCATACCAAAATCACACACAAAACAGCGATCTTCACGATCGATCCCGTCCGGATTCCATCCTGAGTCACGTACCGAAGATCGTTGATGGCCTGTATATTCTTGGCATTCCAATACCCGAATCGGAGCCAGCAACCCATGATGTTGATTTGCAACAGAGCACAATCCGTCCAAGAAGTTAAACGCGTATCACGCAACGCTTCTGATTGCCGTCCGTATTCCAGATTCCTCATCATTTACCTATTCCTACCTTGGATCGTGACTGACCAAGCAGAGGCGAATCAACAGGATGCGTATGAATTGATTTCCAATCAGTGCTATAGGCCATCGGCTAAACGTTCAGACATCCAAGAAGCATGCCAACTCGACCTCTACTATCCAACGGAAAAGAAGAATTTCGCTACCGTGGTTTGGTTTCACGGTGGGGGACTCACTGGTGGAAAACGTTCCATCCCGGAAGCACTGAAAAATCAAGGTATCGCAATCGCAGCAGTCGACTACCGATTAAGTCCGAAAGTGGAAGTTAGAGATTGTATTGATGACGCGGCCGCCTCCATCGCATGGGTTTTCCAAAATATCAAATCGCTCGGCGGCTCCGAGGACCGGATTTTTGTCAGCGGGCATTCCGCCGGAGGATATCTGACCAGCATGGTCGGATATGACAAAACTTGGCTAAAGACCTATAACATCGACGCAGAGCGAATCGCTGGATTGATTCCCTATAGCGGTCACACCATTACTCATTTCACCGCACGGAAAGAACTGGGACTCAAAAACACAACTCCATGGATTGATCAGCTTGCTCCGCTTTATCACCTGAGAGATACCGCACCCGCAACGCTATTGATTACAGGAGATCGCGAACTAGAAATGCTTGGCCGCTATGAAGAAAATGCTTACTTCTGGAGGATGCTTAAAGTGGTTGGGCATCCCGACGTCGAGCTCTTTGAACTCGATGGCTATAACCATGGCCAGATGGCAAAACCCGCGCACCCCCTATTACTCCGATTCATTCAGAGACAAATGAAGCAGACAGAATAGCCAGTAAGATGAAGAATGGATCAGTTCATGGAATCCAGATTTGTCTGCTGAGGCAGAATATAGTGAGTCGCGTTATGCGATGAAATTGCCTTAAAACGGTGATCATAGGCTAAAAGTGATTCCGCACTGCCAACCACCAATCGCCCCGAATCTTTTAACAAGGGCGTAAGACGATTGAGCAACCCCGCGCGGGTTTCGGGCTTAAAATAAACCATTACATTTCTGAGTAGGATCAAATCAAATTTTGGCAGGGAAGGCCAAGATCCGGCGAGACTAAACTTTTCCCACTGCACCATTTTTCGCACGTTAGGTTTCACACGCCAAGCCCCTTGGGTCGCTTCAAAAAAGCGCTCAAGTCTTTCACTATTGACTCCACGCGATACCTCAAACTTCCTGTAGACCCCTTCCGAAGCGGTTTGCAGAACTTTAGAGGACACATCACTGCCAATGATCTGAACCCTGCTAGTAAGTTCGGGAGCAATTTCAGAAAGCAGAATCGCAATACTGTAAGCCTCTTGCCCTGTACTGGCACCAGCAGACCAAATCTTAATATCCCGTCCAGTCGCCCGAGACTCTCGACAGATGCCGGGCAGTATCTTTTTCTCGATCTGTTCAAAGGGAGCTTCATCACGAAAGAATGAGGTCTCATGCACTGCTAATACATCAACCACCTCATCCCAGAGCTGAGTGTTGTTACCTCGATTAAGCGACTGAATCAGCCCATGCAGTGAATCAAAATCGAATGCATCTACCAGGGGAGACAGTCGGTTGACTACGAGGTATTCCTTTCCCGCGGCCAGCGAAATCCCGACACGTTGGGACAGCATGGATTGCACGAGTCCAAAATCTTCTTGCGAAAGTGTCATCTTTGATAAGTTCTCTGAGTTCATGCTCCCACCTTCAGGTAAGAGCTAATTTTGTTTCCAATCTGTTCTAGACCCATCACGTGGTTGGCAAGTCCCTCGGCAACCACACTGCCGGGCATCCCCCAAACAATGCTGGTGAGCTCGTCCTGGGCGATCACGACTCCACCGGCCTCTCGAATTGCACGACAGCCGTCGCGGCCGTCATGTCCCATCCCAGTCATCATGACTGCAAGAACACCACCGCTGACAGCGTCCGCTGCAGAATGGAAGAGCACGTCCGCCGAGGGACGGCATGAATTCACAGGATCTGCACGATTGATCGAGGTCGTGTATTCTTTGAGTGTCCGATTGACCACCAAATGATTTCCTCCGGGAGCAATACGAATCATCCCCGGTTTTAAGGTCTCCCCTTCGGTGGCTTCAGCAATGTCTAAGCCCGTTTCTTCGGCAAGCCGGGAAGCAAGGTACTTGGTGAAGATGGCTGGCATGTGTTGAACAATCACCACTGGCTTGCGCAAGGTTTCTCTCAAGGCTTCGCATCGAAGAAGGCTTGCCAAGGCAGCGGGTCCGCCAGTGCTCGCAGCGATGACAACCAGATCAATCGGTTTCATCAAAGCTGCGGTGAGGGGTGTGCCCTCTTTCTTTGGATCCGTTTTACTCAACGTTTTGCTGATCTTCGCTCGCTCCCTGTCGCAAATCCATTTCAAACGAGGTGCAAGTTCGTTTCGAATCGCCGACTCCCCCGCTTCAAGATCGCTCATCCTCGGGCCGCCCGGCTTAAACACAAAATCTTTGGCTCCAATGAGCAGTGCATCGGTAGTTGCTTTCGCTCCCCGCTCTGTTCTTGAACTGAACATGACAACCGGAAGTCTGAGTCCCAGTTTCCTCATCTCGCGAAGCATCTCCAGACCGTCCATCCTTGGCATCTCAATATCGAGGAGCACAACGTCTGGCTGCAGGGATTCGATGAGCTCCAAACCCTCCACTCCATCCACCGCGCCACCAACGACACAAAATCCCTCGATAGAATCCAGCGTGGATTTGATCACGTTACGGACAAACGAAGAATCCTCCACCATCAGAACCCGTATATCGCCCTTCTGCTCGGAAGAGGGTGATGCCTTGAGTGAGGCTCTGCCCGAAGACTTCTGGGGAACGCTCGATGGACCCTGTTTCATCTCCGCGAGGGGTCCATTGGGTCTTTCGATCGATTCCGATTTTGACTTGGAATCCTGTTTTACCTTGCTCCCGAAAATATCGAGCGGTGTGGCGGTGCTAGGATCAATAACGCCCATGGACTTCAGTTTTTTGGTGATTGCCCCCGGCGTGCATGGTTTGACGAGGTAATCATCCACACCGCGCTTTTTCGCTGATCCAATACTTTCCGCATCATCGATACTGCTAATCATCAGCATCGGCATATGCCGAAAACGCATGGTTCGACGGACTTTGCTGGCGAATTGCATTCCGTCCATTTCAGGCATTTCCCAATTGACCGTCACGATATCGAATGGACCTTGTTCGCTGAGAATCTCCCAACCTTCCCTGCCGTTTCCGGCTTCAATGGTGTCGAAATTCAGTCCGCGCATTATCTTTGCAATGATCCCTCGGATGGGGCGAGAATCATCGATAACTAATGCACGCATCACTGCTTCTCCGTGGCTTTTCTGCATCCAAGCGAAAGCCTTGTTTTGTTCGTCTGTGTGTTAAACGTCTCGGGGACAGATTCGTCACCACTAATTTTTTTCTTTTGGTGAAACCAAGGCATCGGATTCGTGTTCCTCATGCACCCGCCACCAGCCAGATTTCGCGACTCAACCCTCCCTGTACTCTTCTACCAGTCTTTGCAGATTGGAAGCCATGCGAGATAGATCCAAGGCAGCAGCCTGGGTGTTCGATGCCCCCTCAGCGGTGCTTTGAGCAGCCTGGGCAACCTGAGTCATATTTTGAGCGATCTGCGCTGTGCCAGCCGCGGATTCGGCAAGGTTACGACTGATCTCAGAGGTTGTGCTTGTCTGCTCCTCAACCGCACTGGCAATGGTATTCTCCTGCTGGCAGATGGAGTCCACCACGTTGGTAATGTCATTGATTGCTTGAACGGCATTCTGGGTATCCCCCCGAATTTGATCGATCGAATCTCGAATATTATTGGTCGCGGCAGCGGTCTCCTTGGCCAGCTCTTTCACCTCGCCTGCAACCACAGCAAAACCTTTACCAGCCTCACCAGCTCGAGCAGCCTCGATTGTGGCATTGAGCGCTAATAGATTGGTCTGCTCCGCAATGGATGTAATGACTGATACGACCTCGCCAATCCTCTGGCTGCTCTCTCCCAATTGGTTGATAGAGTTATCAGCAACCTTCGCCATATCGACCGCTTGATTAGCAACTAAAGCGGCCTCACCAGCACTGGTGGCCACTTCCCTCACCGAGACACTGAAAGTCTCGAGTCCGCTGGAAACGTTGCGAGTGTTTTCACTGACATGATCAGCCGCTTCGCTGACCACGCGTGCTTGCGCGGTCGTCTCCTCTGCGGCAGAACTCATGTGCTCGCTCACGCTGGAAAGCTCTTCGCTGGCCGACGCGAGCGTCTGCATGTTGTCACCAATTGCACGAACCAAATCCTGCTGCCTTCGATGTTGAGAGCTAAAGCGTCGAGAGATTCCAATCGCAACGATTCCAACCAACCCCGCTGACACTCCCGTGACGATTAAGGTGAACCAGAAGATCTGATCCGTCGGCTTCTCAACAATTTCAACTGGTATCTCCGAAACCAATGCCCAGGTCACAGGGTCACCACCACTGGAAGCGTGAACAACGACTCTTCCCCAACTCTGAAGCGCTAACTCGCCTGTACGCCCTGGATAACGACCTACTCCTGATTGGTTTTCTTCGCCAAAAGGTTCCCGAGAACCCACTGTGAAGACACGGGTTTTAAGAATTCTCGCGGCTAATCCTTCTTCGTCCTGAATATTATTCCGGATCAAATGATCGGACCCAACGGCATAGATCTCGGCATTTGCCGAAGCTTCCCCACTGCCCTGCATGATCTCATCAATCTGTGCAATGGGCATCTGAAAAACAAGGACGCCTATCTTCTTCCCTTCGTGGAAAATTGGTGAGCCGATAAAACTCGCGGGATTCCGAAAACTTGGCTCGTATGCTTCATAGTCAGAGAACGAAACGTAGTCACCCCACCCCGCATTTTCAGCCTCGGCAAAGACGTCAGCGAGGTTCGAATTGGCGAAAGGGCCTCGGCGCAAGGATGTGGCATAGTCTGCTTCTTTACAGACCGAATAGACGATGGCTCCGGTCTCGGCATCGACCAGAAATAGATCGTAGAAACCAAAGGTCTCCCGGTATCTTCTCAGCTTGGGATGGTACTTTCGATGGGTCAGGCTATAGCTCGTCCCATCATCCGCGGAATCATACAAATCCTTCGAACCCAATGGGTATTGGTTTTGTGCGATGTATTGGTTCTGCAAATAGAGCGCACGTTTATCCAACGGTTGGACGATGGCGTCAATCGCGGGAAGCTCTTCCGTCTCTTTCTTGTAGAGACCAGCGAATTCCGTGGAGTAAAAATCTGTCAAGTTTTCTCGCAGTGCACTCTCGGAACCATTCAGATCGATCGATTCTAATGCACCCAATTCCTGATAAGCCGCGGTAAAGTCTTTCATCGCTTCGATTACCATGAGGTCTTCGCTGAAGATCCGCACCTGATCATGGATGGATTCGAAATAACGTTCAATCTGCGCGGACTTCGAAAAGCGATCTTGCTCCAACGCTTTCTCAGCTTCCGACGCCTGCAACCGTGACACGTACTGGTAAACAGTAATACCCAGTATCAGCAAAGGTACGATGGATAAAACCAAGAGAGTGAGTAATAACTCACCGGTCACCAACGCGATTAGACGGGTAAAAAAACGATCTCGGGAGCTGGACTTATTCATGATAATGCTCACTGAATATCCTGATCTAACGGATTAGAGACGCCACCATCGGAAGCCGCTTGGAATCGAAAATCCTGTACGGTTGGATGAGGACTGATCCTCGACTGACGGATGTCTTTAAGCTTTTCTGTTCGCAGTAATAAAATCAAAGAGTCCTCAAGCCTGGCGACGGAATCCAGACGGCCTGCAACCGCCGGATCCAGATGTTCGGGCACAGGTTCTAGTTCGTGTAAGTGAGGAGCAACAACAGGGCCGAGCTCGGTGACCTGCAAACTCCTCAACTCATCACCGGCATCCACAATGAGGTGGTACTCTGGCGCTTCTTCAAGTTGACTGGGCTCGCGATTTAACCACCGCTGGGTATCTACTGAGGTAAGCACCTGTCCTCGCAAGTTAATTAAACCAGCGATCATCTCGTTGGCCATTGGTACAGGAGTGATACTGAGATGACTGACAATCTCCCTAACATCCTCAACAGGGATTCCACAAAGAATCTCTCCAGATTGGAACGTGCAATAGGCTTGTTCTTGTTCCTGACCTATGTTGGTTTTCTGGATCATCCAATCGCCTCCCGGAGTTGGTAAGCCTCACGATCCAGATCAATAATCTCAACCACTCGCTCATCAACGAGAGTAAATCGTTGATCCGCTAACGGATCGTGTGTGCGAGATTCGGTCTTCCCCGTCTCTTTTTGTGGATCTGCCACGGTAACGACATCCGTGATGTGCTTTACCAATAAACCAAACTTGGTCTCAGCATGTTTGCATATCACCAAAGGTGAAGTCGTTCCCAGTCCCTCGCTTTCGAGAGAAATCGATTCATCTTCCAAAGACTTCAAGTAGAAATTACGCACTCCCATTGCGGCACCTTGATGGTTCACAAGAATGCCGGAGTCGAAAACCTGAAGTTTACTAAGCAGGACCTCCTCGACCCGTTCCACGGAGTTCATCCCGATTGCCACTTCACGACCATCCTCCACCTCGCAGAGAAGGAAAGTTTTCACACCCACTGATTCGAGAGTTTTTGCAAAACCCTCATTCAGCGTTTTATAAAAGTTCTTCTGCTCTCCAACGAGGAACTCGGTTCCTCTCTCCTCAATACGGCTTTGCGTTTCAGGGCTCAGACCGGCAAATTTGGCTATGCCACTCATGTCCAGAATCAATGCCACCCCTCCATCCCCAAGAATCGTGGCTGCCGAGTAGGCGCCGATCGATTTGATGGATGCCCCAAAAGGCTTCACCACGATTTCCTGACTATTGAGCACCTCATCAACAACTAAACCGAATCTCAATTGCTCGATCTGGATCACGGCGACCTGGTACCTTTTATTCCCATCTTGCGCAAACAGATCGCCTGGCGATTGGCGTTTTTCCGACTTGCACTCGAGAACTTCATCCAGCCAGATTAGAGGTAACAGACATTCGCGCAGGCGACAAACGGGTAGATCGTGTACCCACTCTACCTGCGTGTTGCTGCCAACCGTTACGACCTCAGAGAAGGTCGCTTGGGGGATGGCAAAGAATTGCTCGCTAACTCGAACGACTACAGCAGGAACAATTGCGAGGGTCAGTGGAAGGCGTATGAAAAACTTAGTCCCCTGACCCAAAACACTGGTGAGCTGGACCGAGCCCCCAATCCGCTCCACATGATTGCGGACCACGTCCATGCCGACACCACGTCCTGAAATCGAAGAGACCTGTTCCGCCGTCGAAAAACCCGCTTCAAAGATTATCTGCAAAATCTCCTCTTCGCGGGCTCGACTCGCTGACTCTGCGGATATCAAACCGTTTGCGATGGCTTTATTTCGAATCTTCTCTGGATCGATTCCCGCTCCATCATCGGAGACCTCAATAACAAATTGTCCGCTCTCGTGCTTGGCGTGTAATTTCAACAAACCTTCAACCGATTTGCCGCGTTTCTCTCGCTCATCCGGTGACTCAATACCGTGGTCAACACAATTCCGAATGAGGTGAGTCAATGGATCTTTAATCGCTTCGAGTAGTGATCGATCCAGCTCTGTATCTTGACCCTCGAGCTCCAACTTTACTTGTTTCCCGCACTCAGCAGCCAGATCCCGAACGATGCGTTTAAAACGCGACCAAATGCCACCAATCGGCTGCATTCTTGTACGCGTGACTCGCTCCTGTATTTCGCTTGTCACTTGACTGACTCGATTTGCAATTCGCGATAACCTCGGATCTAGCAGATCATCGCTACAACGATTCAGGGTATTCCGAGCAAGAACGAGTTCCCCCGCGAAGTCCATCAGTTCATCAAGTAAAGTCACGTCGACGCGAATACTAGATTGTTCACTTGAACTCTGGAGTTTTGCCTCCATAGCAGGCGGCAACACTGAAGAGATTCGATCCCCAGGTGCCCGGGACGATTTCGACGAAGCAGTTGTCTCTCCAACACTGACCTCATCAGCACCATCGATAGGAGTCGTTCCTGAACGCTGGATGTCATCGGCCGTATCACTCAGCGTTTCCTGATTCGCAGTTTCCAAGCTTAACGATCTTGCGGCCCGATCCTCACCCAGTTGTTCAGTCGAAGTCATCTGAGCTTGTTTGTCCATCAAAGATGGATCACCGATAGCATCAGCTTGATCCACTTTCGGCCCTTCCGGTTCGGACTCGGCGAGAGCAATCAGGCGATTGAGCAATTCGGTATAGTCTTTTTCACCCTCCAATTGCGTCTGCTCGACGGAGACAAGAATTTCGCGGATCGCATCGGACATCGCCAGAAGTCCGGTAGCGATTTCTCCTGTGAACTCAATCTCACCGTCACGCAGTTTACCGAGTAGTGATTCGCCCTCGTGAGCGAGCGATCCTATTTTGGCATACCCGAAAAAGCCACTTGAGCCCTTCACCGTGTGGATATTTCTGAACACGCTTTTCAACTTGCCTTCATCGCGCGGATTCTCCTCCAGCGCGACCAGATCCTGATCAAATTGATCGAGGTTCTCATCACACTCTTCGAGAAAATCACCAATGAACTCGTCGTGCTCACCCATCACTAGAAGTCAGAAATGCGTCCTTTTTGAGATTCGGAAAACATCGACGGACGAGAGTTCCGCCGCGATACGAGAGAATCGCATCTTCGTGTGATTGAATACGTCAACCTGCCACCATCGGAGCACCGGGTACCCCGAGCGCGCAATGCAACATCAAGCACCCAATACTCTGCGCCACAAAGTGACCTCAGCGGGTGATTGACCCTAAGGACTGCGAAAGCTGTTCTATTTACAGTGCCGAAGAAGCAAGATAGGTGAATTGGAGAGGCGGTTCCGGAAAAATCACCTGTAGCGACAGTGATAAGGATGTCGGATAGCAGTTCTCAAATCACGAAAGATTGTGCAAAGCCACAAGATCAACGCAAGAATTGACCAGCCTTACTCCTCCAACTCTTCGTTTCCGAGCCTTGGTCAGGCATTCAAACATATGGAAATCCTCTGGCCGACAGGATCATCACAGCACAGGTTGGATTCCCTCATGGAGAATTCTCAACCCGATAAGTTCTCAGCCTGCCAAAGCCCAAGAGCTGGGTTTTGGAGGAAATAGAATTCTTCTCCTTCCGAATCTAAATGCCATCCATCGGACAGGCTTCGGATATCGTATTTCTTTAGCAGCTGCTCCAAGTCTCCCGCACTATAATTAACGGATTCAATTTCTTCACGCGACAGATGCCCAGCAGCGTAGACCACTTCAAAGCGGTTTTCGTGAGACCCATGCACTAGATGTGCAGCTGCAGAGGGATTAGCGGCTAGATCCTCATTTTCGCGCACTAGATCCAGAATCTCCGCTTTCGTTCGATAACCATATTTACGAATGAGCCGATCAATTTCGGGATCCTCCCCAAATTCCTCTACTGCCGGAGCGAGAACGGTTAGACGTCCCCCATCAGCTATGGCCAAGCGGCTGCGATAAATTGCCTTATTGCCCAACCAAGTACTTTTAAACTCTGAGGGGTCTAGGTAGGCAACCACGTGCTTGGGTGCACGGTCAAGATGTGTGATGTTCACTTGCTTGGCGAGTTCGGCCGCATCGAAAAATGTCTGATGATCGTCCCCGATGTAAAGACCGCGGGTGTGCAAGGTTCCATCCGGCATCTGCTGGATCACCGTTAGCGCATAAAGTAACGGCATCTCACTGCAAAACTGCTCCTGTGCGTAATTTAGAATTTGTCTCAGGGGTGTATTGGCTCGACCCAGGGTCTGCTCAATCCCGTAGACAGCACTGAGAAAGTGACTTTCGTTGATCCCTTCCTGTCCGCCCGTACCCACGAAGATATTCTTGTTGTAGTTGGCCATCCCGATCACTTCGTGGGGAACGACCTGCCCGATGGAGAAAATCATGTCATGCCCCCCATCTCGCAGCAGTCGATTCACCTGAGCTTTCCATGGTTTCTCATAAACGCCACCCGTCACTTGCGAGACATATTCGGCAGAAACGGTCCCCAATGTCACCACATCTTCTCTCCAAAAATGTGGCCGAAAAAGGTCGTGGGGAACCCCAGGAAACATGTGATTTAGCTGCTCAGGTTTCATCGGACTATGAGTACCCAAAGCTGGCATGATATCGGTAACACGCTTACCAAGAAGCTCATGACTCAGTACGGTGAGTTCACCGGCACGGCTGAAAAAACGCGTCGCGTCAGGTGGCAGGATCAGTGCGCGCTCCGGCAATCCAATCTGCTCAAAGGTACTCGATAATGCAGCCTTGAGATCTTCGGTGGTTAATGAAGTCGTCAAACTGCCATTTGCGTAATAGGTAGTCATGTAGCCCCAATCGCAGAAGATTACAAAGGATCGTTACACCTCTCGTGAAGCTCCCTGTTTAAACAAAGCGGGCAAATCAAGAAACGTTGATTGAAACGAAAACTTGCTTTCTACTCAAACTCCATTCAAATCAGCACTTCCCAACGGGAGAAAGGGGCAGCTGGGAAGATAAGACGGCTTGACGAAACGGCCTTGCATACCGTCTCATACTGAGATGAATAGAGAAGAAATAGAAAAACGGATTCCCCACCGCTCGCCCATGCTCCTGGTGGATAAAATCCAATCCATTAGTGATTCAGAGATCACTTGCGAAAAAACATTCACATCGGACGAGCCTTTTGTTCAAGGGCATTTTCCAGATTTCGCACTCGTGCCTGGGGTAATACTCTGCGAATCATGCCTACAAGCAGGCGCTCTTCTGCTCTCGGACATTGCTTCCTTGGATGGGGACCTTGTGCCGATTGCAACCCGCATGGACGGTGTTAAATTCAAGAAGATGGTTCGTCCGGGTGATACCGTAACAATCCACGCAAAACTGAATGAACAGATCAGTAATGCCTTCTACATGACAGGCAAGATGACCCTCAACGGTAAGTTAGCAGTACGATTGGACTTTGCCTGCAGTGTGGCACCCACTGCGGCAGAGTAAACCTTCCTGAGATTAGACTTCGATGACCAATCAACAAGCACCCACCTTTGCGAACGAATTTCTATGGTTTGCCGGGAAAACCTATTTGGTAATGGGGGTCGCAAATAAAAAAAGCGTGGCCTACCGGATCGCTAAACAGATTGAGCAACTTGGCGGAGATGTGATCTACACCGTTCGCAGTGAACAAAGGAAAGAAAGTGTTGCAAAGCTGTTGAAGGACAAACCGGTCATTGTGTGTGATGTCGAGCAGCCAGAAGAGATCTCAGCTCTCGCAGAGAAACTGCAGGGTGACCATGTGCGGCTTGATGGATTTGTTCACTCCATTGCTTTTGCTGATTACCCTGAAGGAATTAAACCCTTTCACGAGACAACAAGGAAGCAGTTCTTGCAAGCTTTTGACATTTCCTGCTTTTCATTAACTCAAGTTTGTAACGCGCTAAAAGATACCTTCACCAAAGATGCGTCTGTAGTCACCATCGGTATCAGCACCACTCGCATGGCGAGCGAAAGCTACGGATTCATGGCCCCGATCAAAGCTGCGTTGGAATCTTCGCTTGCGTTCCTGACCAAGTCTTTCAGTCGATTCAGCCAGGTCCGATTCAATGCAGTAGCAGCAGGGCTTTTAAAGACAAGCGCCTCCGCGGGTATCCCCGGCTATGTGGATTCTTACCTTTTCGCGGAAAAAGTTATCCCGCGCGGAGAAGCGGTAAAAACGGATGAAGTTGCAAATACAGCAATCTTTCTCCTTAGCCCCATGAGCAATGGGATCACTGCTCAATCAATTGTCGTGGATGCGGGGATGTCAGTAAATTATTTCGATCAATCGATCATTGATGCTGTCACCACAGCTGAACTCAAGTAAAAAGATGAATTCGCCGCACATACCACAGTATGTGCTTCGCACATCCGACTCACCGAGATATCATTTGGTGCTGCTCTACCGGATCTCGGGGCTAACTACACCCGAGATGAAAAGGAAACCGGTCGCTGGTAACCCTTTCGCACGGTGCACTTGAACTCACAAAAAAGCTTATTCAACCGAATCGACTGATGAACCAGCAGATTTATATCAACGGCGAATACTTCTCCAAAGACGAAGCTAAGATCAGCGTCTATGACCATGGGTTGCTTTACGGAGACGGTATTTTTGAGGGCATGAGGATCTACAGTGGAAAGGTATTTCGACTCCACGAACACCTGCTGCGTCTTTGGGAATCCGCTACAGCAATTTCACTTCAAATTCCAATAGGGATCGACGATCTGACCAATGATGTGAATGAAGCGGTCAAAAGGAATGGATTAGAAGAGGGATACATTCGTTTGATCGTGACGCGCGGTTCCGGTGCTCTAGGCTTGGATCCATTTCAATGCGCCAACCCACAGATCATCATTATCGTTGACAAAATCACGCTCTACCCGAAGGCTCTTTATGAGAACGGGCTTGAACTCGTCACGGCTTCTACGATTCGGAATCACCCGGCTGCCTTGAGCCCGAGAATCAAATCGCTGAATTATCTCAATAATGTTCTAGCGAAAATGGAGGGACTCAAAGCAGGATGCAAAGAGGCTCTGATGCTTAACCATCAGGGGCAGGTGGCGGAATGCACGGGTGACAACGTTTTCATTGTGAAAGCGGGCCAGCTGATCACGCCCCCAAAAGAGGCGGGTATTCTCGAAGGCATCACACGTAATGCCGTGATTGATCTAGCCAAAGAGGCGGAAATCGAAACGATTGAATCACCTCTTACGCGTCACGATCTATTTGTAGCCGATGAATGTTTTCTGACTGGCAGTGCCGCGGAAGTCATTCCGGTCGTGACACTGGACGGACGAACCATCGGTACCGGTTCACCGGGCCCCATCACCAAGCAGCTGAATGACGCTTTCCGCGATCTGGTAAGACAATAATTTCACTGCGACTGCGAGCATTGAGCGATGATAAAAGCGGTCTGCTTCTCGGGTGTCGAACAGGTCTCCTACCGCGAGCTTGGTAATTTACAGATTGTTTCAGATGATGACGCAATCGTTCGCGTAACGACCGCTGGCTTGTGCGGCAGTGACCTACATCCCTACTTCGGCCGAGAATTAGGAATTGATCAGGGGACCATTTTGGGACACGAGTTTGTCGGGGAAGTCGTGGCCACTGGAGCAAATGTTCAAACGCTTAACAATGGTGACCGTGTTGCTTGTCCATTCACAACGAACTGTGGGACCTGTCGGATGTGCCAACTTGGTCTCACGGCGAGATGCGAGGAGGGGCAGCTTTTTGGCTGGAGGGAAAAAGGAAAAGGGTTGCATGGCGGTCAGGCCACTCATGTTCGGGTACCGCTTGCGGATTCGACCTTGATGAAGCTTTCCCATGGGACCAGCGACGAAATCGCCATTCTGATGGGTGACAACCTCAGCACCGCTTATTTTGCAACGCAGCTTGCAGATCTCAACCAAAAAGATGCGATTGCGGTGGTAGGCTGCGGTACAGTCGGACTACTGGCGATTCAATGGGCTCGTTCGCTGGGTGTTGAGCGAGTACTCGCCATCGAACCCAATTCACATCGCCGACAGATGGCCGGGCAGCTTGGAGCAATCACGGCATCGGACCTACAACAATTCAAGAGTCTTACTGAAGAGGCGACAGAAGGACACGGCGTTGATTCCGTGATGGAATTTGTCGGACTACCTGACGCACAACGGACGGCATTCGAGGTCGTGAGACCCGGGGGAACCTTGGCATCGATCGGTTGTCATTGCACACCCCACCTGAGTTTTTCTCCCAGTGAAGCGTACGATAAGAACCTGACCTACCGAACAGGCCGGTGTTCTGCCAGACACTACATGGAAACGGTGCAACAAATGAGCGCCAGTTCAAACATGGATCTTTCTTGGTGCATTACTCACCAGTTTTCACTCGACCAAGCTTCGGAGGCCTACTCGACCTTCGCCAATCGAACCGATCATTGCATGACAGCTGTTTTTAAATTCGACTGAGATAGCCGCTACTCTGCGCGGCGGATGAATCCCTCTCCGATCGACATCAAGCGGCTGAAACTCATTCCTGAATCCAATCGTGCGGGATCGTGTCATTTGCCCAAGCGGGTGTACCAAACCAGTCATGCATCTCTTTGAGGAAGGGTGCCACAACTTCCCTCGGTTCAGCGAGGTGCCCTCGGTCACCCGTTTCAATCATCCATGTTTCAAGGGTGGCTCGCAATCTTTTCAACGCCTCCTGATGCTCCGGATCCGGCGAACTGGCAAGGTTGTTGATTTCATGAGGATCGTTCGTACAGTCATACAGCATCTCTTCGGGGAATGGCTGCATGAGCGCGAGCGGAGGGCCGGAAAGCTGCCCCGAGGCTTTCAGTTCACGCATCAAGGGCTTTACCAAGAAGCATTTTTCCTTGTATCGATTTAATGTTTCAAAGCCGGCACCCGGTGTAAAGTTTCGAATGTAATGATAACGCTCGTCATGCACTGAACGCATTGTGACCTCAGTCTCATCAATCCGATCTCTTGCGGCGAAAGCATATCGGCGCGCTGGATCTGCTCGATCACCAAGAAAGACACGGCTCTGCATTCCCAGTGGAATGTCGATGCCGGCAAGCGACAAGGTGGTTGCGGTCAAATCTAGTAAACTGACGACGCGTTTGCTGACCACTCCACCACTCTCTCCCTCAGCCAACTTCGGGAACGCTTTCGCATCTCGAATGACCAAAGGCACACGAAGCCCCTGGTCAAAGGGCCAATGAATTCCACGTGCAGTGAGGCGACCATTGTCACCGAAGAAAATGACGATCGTCCTCTCATCCAATCCATCTTCTTTCAGCTGCTGCAGAATCTGACCAACCCGAACGTCCGCACCGCTGACTGAATTGAGGTACCTCGCCCACTCTTGCCTGACCACGGGATGATCCGGGTAGTAGGGTGGCGGCTTTACATTTTGCTCAGTGGCAATCTGAGGATGCCACTCTTCCCCCACCCAAGGCACCCGCTTCTTTTCAGAAGATTTCCTGTCGTAAATATCATACTCCGCCTCGGGAAGATTAATTTGCGCAAAGAATGGCTCCTTACTTTTCAGGTCACTCCATTGTGCCGTCTGGTAGAGCTGCCCTTCGTTGACAAAATTTAGATCTAGTTTTCCAGTGCCAACTCGTTCTTTCCCTAAGTGGGTAATATTCGCAGTGTAGTAACCAACATCCATCAATCTATGAGTTATTGGCCGAATCCCAAGAGGCAATCGAAATGTGTCATCCCGGTGGGAGCGCATGTGGTGCGTGTCCGTGGTCGTCTGATACATCCCTAACATGAAACAGGAACGGCTGGGCGCACATACCGGTGAAGTGGCGAAAGCATTCACGTAGCGGATCCCGGAAGCTGCGAGGGCATCCACATGCGGTGTAGCGACATTGGCTTGCCCGTAACACCCAAAATCGTTTGAAAAATTTTCTCCAACTATCCACACAATATTCGGTCGGCTGGCTCTCTCTCTGGATGGAATTTCACTTTGAGCGGATACGTGCGTTCCGGTAAACGTTACATACAGACAACTCAGACACAGTGCGATGCGCAACATGATCTCTACTACCAATAGGAGAAAACAGGACGGGAGGGTAGTTTTAACCGACTCGTCCACTTCGAGCAATTTAACGTCAGACTGCAGTCGAAATTGGGAGACGACTTCCTGCGTAAAAACCGACTCTTGGCGTTTAAAAAACGGAAAATAAGCAGGACAGAAATGCAACGGATATTACCGTGTTGGCGGGCTCGGAGATCGAATTGATGAACCAGGACAGGTATACTAAGGTGGCTCTGCGTTGACTCGAGATTTTCTCAGCGGTTTTCTGCATAAACACTCCACAAATCCTCTCCCCATTTTCGTCAATCCTGAATGATGATCCCCGAAGCAATCCGTTTTCTGAAAATAAGACGGAGATTCAGACTGATAAGAACACAATCGATGCGAGTGCAAGCAATGAGGTGGTTTTTCTTGTTCTTTACCCTCACCCTTGGGATGAGTTCGATGATTCCCAATGGCGGGGTCATTGCGGATACGGTCGCTTTGGATGATCGTGAAAAATACTTTGAAACTCAGGTTCGCCCTATTCTTGTGGAGCATTGCGTCACTTGCCACGGTCCAGAGGAACAGGAGGGAGACTTCAGACTCGATCACCGAGAGGCCTTCCAGCGCGGTGGTGGCTCAGGTCAGGTGATTAACAAGGATAAGCCAGGATCGAGTCGTCTCCTAAAATCCGTTCAGTATGACGATAGCGACTTACAAATGCCGCCGGACGGGAAATTACCCCAAGAACAGATCGACGTCCTTCAGCGATGGATTCTGGATGGATCCTATTGGCCCGCGGATAACCCGCACGGAACAAGTGATCCGAAGCCACCTTCCTCTCAAGAATTAATTGACCTTCATCGTGTTAAACATTGGTCTTACCTCCCCATTCAAGATGTAACACCACCAGTCTTGGAACAATTCCCAAACCTAGGTTCGTCCACGAACGCTTCGGTGCCGCCAGCCAACGCCATTGACCGGTTTATCGGTCAGAAGCTGAACGACCATGGCATCCAAGCAAATCCCACAGCAAGTCGTCGAACTCTTATCCATCGTGCTTACTTTAATCTCATTGGGCTTCCTCCTACGTTTGAGCAAGTCGAAGCCTTTCTCGCGGATAAACGCCCCAATGCTTTTGAAATCGTGATCGACGAGCTCCTCGAAAATCCTCATTACGGCGAACGCTGGGCAAGACACTGGCTAGATATCGCTCGTTACGGAGACACGACAGGATATATCGCCGGAAGCGCTGAAACCCGATATCCCTACGCATACACGTTCCGCGACTATGTCATTGAGGCGTTCAATTCTGACAAGCCATTTGACCAATTCATCATCGAGCAGATTGCCGCGGATCAATTACAACTCGACGGAGAAGATCGAAGCAGCCTGGCTGCGATGGGATTTTTGACCGTTGGCAGACGGTTTATGAATCGCCAGGTTGACATCATCGATGATCAAATTGACGTCATCAGCCGGGGATTCCTTGGTCTAAGTGTTGCTTGCTCACGCTGTCATGATCACAAGTACGATGCAATCCCGACAGCCGACTATTATTCGCTCTATGGCGTACTCGCCAGCTCCGAGACACCTCCCGAACTACCGCTGATTAACCAAGATCACGACTCTCCTGAATACCAGAAGTTTCTAGCGGCTCGGGCAGAGAAACAGTCCGAAGTGGACCAATGGTTGGAGGAACGTCGAGTGAAGACGGAACTCGAATTACAAGAGCGCATCGCGGACTATCTCGTCTACATCGCTCGCTCATTACCCAAGTATTCCAATGGTGAAAAAATTCCGATGCAGGGAGAGCGAGGCCCCCTGAGAAGAGCCGCTGTGCAACGTTGGCAAGCGTATCTCACGCAACCTGAGATTTCTAGCGAACCGATATGGCACTTCCTTCGCTACCTGAACTCACTACCCGTTGAAAAATTCCAATCCGTGCTTCAGATCATCACCTCGGGCGGTGAGACTCTGGCAGAGTTCACCGAGATCACTGAAGAACAGAAGCTCCTTCTTAACGAACTCCCGAAACAACTCCTTCAGGATTTAGCAAAAAGTCATCCTGCAAACTTCCCCGAAGCGAGCAAAAGCTTCGGCGACTACCTCGAGTCAGTATTAAAGGAATGGAGAGATGGAAAGAAAGCGAACCCAGACCTGGCAGCTCTTCCTAACCCTGCAAATGAAGAAACCAGACAGATCCTGCTCAGTGGCAGAACACCTGCAACCCTGGATACTCAGCAAGCCATTGCTCACTTGGATCAGGGTGAACGTAACCGCTTCAATCAACTGAAAAATACCGTGAACAGCGTCGCAGTCACGCACCCCGGCGCACCACCAAGGGCGATGATTTTAAGAGACCGTGCCAACCCCATTGAACCGGTGATCTTCCGACGTGGTGTCCCCAGCAACCGGGGTGATAAGGTACCTCGGCGGTTTCTGCAGATTCTAGAGATGGTTGATCAGGGTAAGCCCTTCCAGAACGGAAGTGGCCGATTGGAATTGGCACAAGCCATCGCGAGCAACGCGAACCCGCTCACTGCTCGAGTGATTGTTAACCGAATCTGGCAGCATCAATTTGTGGAAGGGCTCGTTCGGACTCCCCGTGACTTTGGCATCCGTGCTGAAATCCGAACCCATCCAGACCTACTTGATCATCTTGCCAACCAATTCATGGAGGAGGGTTGGTCCATCAAGAAACTTCAAAAGCGGATTTTGCTCTCTCAAACATGGCAGCAATCTTCGTTACATCGCGAGGATGCGTTTGCGAAGGATCCAGAGAATCGGCTGCTCTGGAAGTCACAACGAAGACGTCTGGAATTCGAACCGCTCCGTGACCGCTTGCTAACCGCCTCTCAGAAACTTGACCTAGATATCGGGGGCAGGTCAGTCAAGATTCACGAAGATGCAAACCGCAGAGCAATCTATGCGTACATCGACCGCGAAGACCTACCTGGTCTCTTGGCAAACTTCGATTTACCTAGCCCAGACGCCAGCCGCGCACAGCGGAGTGAAACCACCG
>JAAXIK010000039.1:21276-23880 GCA_012270385.1 Rubripirellula sp.
CCCCGCCCCCACCCGCGTGACACCACCCTTCCCCAGCCGGCGTAGTACCTGATGAATTCGCCGTTCGTTTTGGACCAAGCAAGAACACTCGCAAAGATTAGTCATACCCCTTCAACGCAGGAACCTTCGCAAGGGGAGCGTGCCACGAGGGTGCGTACGATGTATCAACTCGCTCTCAGTCGAAACCCGCAGGATGATGAATTAGCCTTAGCATTGGATTTCACCAATCCCGAGACGATTGAATCTTTTCGACAAACCGCGCGAGACCAGCCCGAATTTGCACCCCAACCCGCTTGGTCGAGTGGTTACGGCGGTTGGACCGACGGTAAACTTTCGTTCACACCTTTTCCGCACTTCACCGGGGATGCATGGCAATTCTCGGGAGAATTCCCTCACCCCGAATTCGGCTATCTCCGGCTCACGAAAAACGGGGGACATACTGGTGCATCGCTAACTCTTAGCCCCATCCGCAAATGGACGGCACCCGTGGCCGGCACTTATCAGATCTCGGGCCAACTCAAACATCCATCGGATCAAGGTGATGGTGTCATCGGGCAGGTCATCGCTGCTGAGAAAGGTGTGCTAAAGGAATGGAAAATCATGAATGGTGAAATTGAGACAACCCATTCTGGTTTAACACTGGAACAGGGAGACAGCTTATACCTTGCTGTACACTTCAACGAAAATACGGGCTGGGATAGCTTCACTTGGAACCCCATCATTGATCTCGTTTCAGCTACCGGCTCGGATCCGTGGCAGGGCCCCAACTCTTGGGAAGCAGCAACGGAATTCATGGCCAGCTCCAATCATCAGAAAGACATGGATAATACCGACCCCATTGATCCTTGGACTCAATTGGCTCAAGCCCTATTGCTTAGCAATGAGTTTGCTTTTGTTGACTGATTCCACGCATCAGCACCGCGTCCTCAGTCCTTGAAAAATAAAACTTAGATTCAGATCTCCAAATCAAAAACAATCCCGTCTCCTCCATTCAACTCCCTGCAACACGGCGTGATTTTTTGAAACGTAGCGGTGTGGGCATGGGTACTCTCGGACTCGCTGGGATTCTGTCCGACGAAACATCGTCTTTGCAGGCAGCCAATACCAATCCGATGGCTCCAAAGAAGCCTCATTTCCCAGGAAAAGCCAAAGCCGTTATTCATTTATTTCTCAACGGTGGCCCCTCCCAAGTTGACACGTTTGACCCGAAACCCAAACTCCAAGAATATCATGGGAAGGCGATTCCCTTGGATCTAAGAACGGAGAGAGAAACCGGAGCTGCCTACCAGTCACCCTTTTCATTTAAGAAATACGGTGAAAGTGGTATCGAAGTCAGCGAGCTTTTCTCCCCTGTTGGGGAGATGATTGACGATGTCTGTGTGGTGAGATCCATGCACGCTAATGTTCCCAATCATGAACCCTCGCTCATGTTAATGAATTGCGGGCAGAGTCAATTTGTGCGTCCCGCTGTTGGGTCTTGGATCACATACGGTCTCGGCAGTGAAAACCAGAATCTCCCGGGTTTCATCGCGATGTGCCCGAGTGGATACCCGATCAAGGGAGCTGAGAATTGGCAGTCCGGCTTCCTTCCGGGAGCCTACCAAGGCACTTACATTGACAGCAGGCATCAAGAGATTGAGAAGCTGATCGCAAATATCAAAAATGCCTCGGGACTCAGTCGTCCAGAACAGAGGCGACAACTCGATCTGCTAAACAAGCTGAACCAGAGACACTTGGATGCACGGAGCCATGACTCAGCGCTCGAATCCAGAGTACAGAGCTTTGAATTGGCCTACAGGATGCAGATGGAGGCAACGGATGCTTTCGACATCAATCGTGAACCGAAGCACATCCGTGAAATGTATGGGGATTCTGTTCAAGCAAGACAAATTCTGATCGCAAGGCGTTTGATTGAAAGAGGGGTTCGCTATGTTCAACTTTGGCACGGCGCGGGTCAGCCTTGGGATAGCCACGACAAGATCAAAGAGAATCACCAACGGCTCGCAGGTGAATGTTCTCAAGCGATGGGGGCACTGCTGAAGGACCTGAAACAGAGGTCACTCTTGGACGAAACTCTTGTGATCTGGGGAGGTGAATTCGGACGGACACCGACCGTTGAGCTCCCCAAACCGGGCGCTAACGCCGGAACCACCAGTGGAAGGGATCATAATCACCATGGATTTACCATGTGGCTCTCAGGAGGTGGTGTTAAGGGTGGTCACGTCCATGGAGCAACGGATGATTTTGGATTTCAAGCTGTCAAAGATCGTGTACACGTGCATGATCTTCACGCCACGATCCTGCATCTACTCGGTTTTGACCACGAGCAGTTAACCTACCGCTATGCTGGTCGAGACTTCCGCCTCACGGATGTACACGGAAAAGTAGTCCACGACATTATTGCGTGATTCAGCGGCAATCCCAACAGCCGACTGCAGGCAGGTCAGCCAATCTCTAATGTGGAGACGCCGAAGATCTTGGAATGGTCGATCTCCGGCGCCTTGCCGTAGTACATCCGCTCACAACCGAATACCTCTTCCATTCCACGCTGTTGAACCCAATGGATCCCTTCCTGGTTTGCATCGGGGACATCGATAAAAACCG
>JAAXIK010000414.1:0-2530 GCA_012270385.1 Rubripirellula sp.
TGCAATTGGAAGCAATTGAAGAGCAGCTTCCTACGTTGGTGTGTGAGAATCTTCCTTTGCGAAAAGTATTGTTAACGAATGAAGTCTTAGCCTTGGAGGTGCGAGCCTATGACGATTTTGGGGTAGGGAGAGTGGGTCTGCAGTGGTCGGAGGCGAATGAGGAGGGGATCGGTAACCCGTTGGGAGAAAGCCTGCTGGGGGCCGGGGGTCCGGAGGTGGAGAGTTTGGAATTGAAGGCGACTTTTTCCGCTGCAGATCTGATGCTTGAAACAAGCTTTGTCGCCGTCCGAGCCTTCGTTGAAGATTATCATCCCACTGGGCATCGTCAGTACTCGACGGCATCCTTTTTCCAGATCTTAGATAACGCGGAGCACGCTGTCTGGTTGATGTCTGAACTCGGACGTTGGCAACAGACGTCCCTTGACGTCCGTGATCGGGAATTACAACTGCATCAAACCAATCTTGAGCTGCAGGGGCTACCCGATGAGGAGCTGGCAACCGCATCGGTTCGGGAGAAAATTGCGAAGCAAGCTGAGAAAGAAAGGGCAAACGCGAGACAATTAGCCAATCTCGTTCGTGCCGGTGAGGGATTACTTCGAGAAGCGATGCGTAACGAAGAGATCAGCGCAGAGTCCCTTGAAGATTGGGCGGAGATGGTGCAGGTTCTGAAAGAGATTTCGTCCAATCGCATGCCGAAAGTGGCTGAGTTACTAGATAGGGCCTCTAAGGCAGGTAACCCCGGCGGAGATTCAAAGGAAAAGGACAGTCTGCAAGCGGGTCAAAATCGTCTGCAACAGACCGCGGGTGGCGATGCGAAGCAGAAACACAATTAGCAGGATTAGAAGTCATATACTCCAACGGTATTTGTGTTTTAGTCAAGTCAGCTGGAATTTGAAAAACTACCTAAGGGAAAGACCGAAAAACAGAAGTCACAACAGGGACGTCTTGGTTTGGCTGACACTAAGTTGGCCGGTAACGCCGCGAGCGAATCGGAGAGTTCCGCGCCCACGGAGGAGCTAGATCAGGCTGTGACCGAACAGGAAGGTCTCTTGGATGAGTTTGAAAAAGTTTCAGGGCAGCTCAATGAGATCATGGGAAATCTTGAGGGTAGTACGCTTGTAAAACGGCTCAAATCTGCATCGAGAAAGCAACAGCAGATAGCCGTTGGACTTTCCCGGCTCATCGCAAATGACTTTGGGGTTCCTGATCGAGAAAAACATGCTGACCGAGACGCCTTTGTATCTTTAGCCGATATGGAGTCCAAGGCGAGTCTAGAGGTTTCGAATCTGATGGACGATATGACCGCCTATTTCGAGCGTAGCCGCCAGCAATTGTTGCAGCGTGTACTCCAGCAGATGAAATCAGAAGATGTGACGGCGGGACTAAGAGATCTCGGGATGGAGCTAAGAAAGCAAAATGGTCTATCCATTTCACAAGCAGAGTATTGGAGTGACAACCTAGATCGCTGGGCGGAAGATCTCGTCGAAGTCACACAGTCGGGTGCCTCCCCGGGAGGAAAACCAAAGGGCAGCCTACCGCCGGGGATCGTTCTTGAAGTACTCCAGATTCTCGATAGTGAAGTACAACTGCGAGAGCAAACACGCGTTGCCGAACAAAAAAGATCGGTCGTAACGGACACCGAGCATATGAATGATGCGAATCGGCTTGGGGAATTGCAGCAAAGCTATCAGGAACGAGTGGATAGCCTGGTGGATCAGATCCTTGATTTACCCAACGCAGAAGGGGATTTTGCAAATGAATTGAATCTTCTCGGTCAGGTCTCTGGAGTCATGCAGGAGGCGACGGAAATACTTTACAAGCCACAAACGGGACCGACTGCGATCGCAGCGGAAACGGAGGCGATAGAACTTTTGCTAAAATCGAAGCGTTTTAACCCCAATGCGAGTGGTGGCAGTGGCGCCGACCCGGGTGGTGGTGGCAGCGGAGATACGGAAGTCGCTGCGTTGGCATTGGTCGGCGCAGGGGTCAATGCGAAGGAGACAACCGAGGAATCCGAAGTGACACAGGCAACGGGTCTGACCGATCCGGGGTTGCCGGAGGAATTCCGAGGAGGTTTAGACCAGTATTTTGAACGCCTCGAGGGATGGAAAGGCAAATAAGCGTCATGATGAGATGTCTTGTTTTGTTGTTGAGCCTAGGCTTGGATGCTGTACTCAGTTCTTTAGATGGTGCCAGCTTGCTCACAGCACAGGTGGTGCATTTCAGTGAAGAATCCTTTGACAAGGGAACGTTCTTTCAATTGCCACTGTTACAAGCAAGGCAGGAGTGTTTGGATTCCCTCACGGCGCGACTGGAGAGAATGAATGATGCTTCGAATCTGACGCCGACTCAGTTGGAGAAACTACGTGTTGCAGGGCAGGTGGATATTCACCGTTTTTTTGCTGACTACCAATCATTCAAAGGGGGGATTTATTTTGGAAATATCGCGCGAGATCAGTGGCAAAAGCTTTCCGTGGAGTCCAGAGCCGCTGCAAAGCCGTTTGGCCGAAGATTCTTGGAGGGACTGCAT
>JAAXIK010000414.1:2540-4840 GCA_012270385.1 Rubripirellula sp.
CTGGGGCCCTCTTCGTGCGACTCTTGCACCAGACTGCCAGTCCGGATCAGTTAGCTTCGATTGCTGCTTCCGAAAAGGATGCGGAACTGGAAAAATTTTCTGAGCAGATTGATGATGCGTTGCTAGTGGTTGGAAGGCAGGTTCCATTGACAGTGGAACGACGTGCGGAAATCAAGAAGCTTCTGCTAGCCAATGCCGAGCCACCGCCTTTGTTTGGGACCCATATATCGCTCTACTTTGTACTCGCGAGGATGGGTCAGATTGAAGAGGAACTGCGGAGTATGTTCAATGAAAAGGATTGGCTTGCGGTGAAGACATTGATTTCTGCTGGAAAGGTCTGGGCGAAGTAGATCCTTGGCGTGCTGAACGCAGCAGATGGTGGATCAGCAGAACTCGAGACTGATGAGTTGAAGATTGACGAACCGAGGAAATTCGGACTAGAGGAATGGGAGATAGTTTTTGTCAGTAGAGAGAAAACAGAGGATTCCTTTGATGTGTCCGTTGGGGAAAACCTTCAGCTCCTTGCTCATGGTCCTCTTCATATCCGTATTACCCGCTAAGGCTCAATCCCTACAGATCCAGACCGGGGATCCGGTGCCAAGAGATGTGCGAGATCTTTACGATCGGGGCCTGCAGTATCTATCAGCCAATCAGGATGATGAGGGCTGTTGGCCGTCCGGTCATCGTGGCGCCGGGGTTGCCGGTATGGGATTGATGTGTTTCCTCGCCTCCGGTGAGGATCCGAATTTTGGGCTCTACGCCGCTAATGTTCGGCGTGCCATTCGCTACATACTTCTACAACAGGATCCTGAAACCGGTTATTACGGGCAAAGTATGTATCATCATGGCTTTGCGATGCTTGCTCTCGCAGAAGCTTACGGGATGGTTGATGATCGAGCGCTTTGGAGGGATGCGCAAATCGATTCGGATATCAAGATCGGTGAGTCACTGGAATTGGCGGTACGGACCGCTGTGACGTCGCAGAAAGATAATCCATTCGGGGCCTGGCGATACAGTCCTTCCGGAAAGGAGGCGGATACATCCGTTACCGGGGGCGTATTGATGGGGCTTCTTGCCGCACGGAATGCAGGGATCGAAGTCCCTGATGAGGCGATTGATCGAGCCATCGCCTATTTTACGCAAATGACCGCGGAGTCTGGGCAGGTTGCCTATTCCAATGGGGCCGGCGGATTCAATGAATCCTTAGCGAGGATATCCATTGGAACGCTCGTGTTTTCCATCGCTCGACGTAAAGATATGCCCCAGTTCGCTCAGACCTTAGGTTATTTGAGGGATAAGATCCAAGGAGGTACAAGTGGACATGGTGGGATCAGCTACCAGAGCTATTATCAAGCGCAAGCACTGTTTCAAGGTGATGTTCAGCTCTGGAAAGTCTGGAACCAGCAACTCATTGAAAGGCTGAAGAAAAAGCAGAAAGCGACGGGCGGGTTTGATGGAACCCAAGGACCCTATGTTGCAACGACGCTCTCTCTTCTCGCAGTGGCGGTCAACTACCGTTTTCTACCAATCTATGAACGCTAGGAAGACCATCGATGAGGGTAAAAGCGGAGAAAAACAGAGCCATTCCACGGCAGCAACTCGGTGTTCGTTCTCTTTCCGCTCCGTTATTTTTCGGAGTATGGTTTGCGTGCTGCGCATGCCTTAGCGGTGCGGAACAATTTCCGACTGGCGATGATTCCACGCTCACCTTAGTCAATGGAGAGGTGATGCCAGGCAAGCCCATCGCCTCAGAAGGCGGGGATGTCATTCGTTGGCTCGGTAAAGCTTTTTGTGATCCATTTGAAATCCGGCAGAGGAACATTCGATCCATTCAGCTAATCGCAAGTACTGAAATGAGGACTCCCGGGGTCGGTAATCCGGGCGACTTTGTTTTCGAATTGAGTAATGGCGACATCCTTCACGGACAACTGATGAATTGGGGTCGTGACAACATTTTGATCAAGCATGCCATGGCCGGTCGATTTGAGATTCCCTTGAATTCGGTGCGTTGGATCCATCGTCATCAACCGGTGATTACACGGAACAGTGATCCGAAAGTGCAGGGGGCGAGTCTTCAGGAATCGTCACTGGAATGGTTTGGTTTCCTTGATCCAGACCAAAGAGCGAATGAGACGGGAGTGAGTTCGTGGCGCATCGATGGTGAAAGATTGTGGAGCAACTCTTCGGGGGCACGGATACGCAAACAGCTTGTGATGCCCGAGTCCCTTGTCATCGATCTTCAAATGTCATGGGAGAGGCAGCCTGATTTCGTCTGCTACCTGGGCCGAGCAATCCCCGAA
>JAAXIK010000317.1 GCA_012270385.1 Rubripirellula sp.
GCCATTGATTACCACAAACCCAGGAAGGTTCTGGTTCTCGCTCCCAAGACCATATCCCATCCAAGCACCCATGCTTGGTCTACCTTGCAGGCCATTACCCGTGTGCAGGAAATAGTTAGCGGAGGTGTGTTCCGAAAATTTGGAGGTCATCGATTTTACAAATGCGAGATCATCAGCGACCTCGGAGATGTAGGGAAAGAGGGAGCTAATCCAGTGACCGCTCTCCCCGTGCTGTTTAAATTCCCACGGGCTTTTGAGAACACTACCGACAGCATCGAATTGAGTCGGTGCTAAGTTACCAATGACTTCATGCGGATTCTTGCCGTTGTATTTCTCAAGAGCCGGCTTGTAGTCGAATGTATCTACATGGGACGGTCCTCCATCCATGTACAGAAAAATTACATTCTTGGCTTTTGCCTGGAAGTGTGACGGTTTGGGAGCCCAAGGTGAATCCTGTTCGGGGGTTACAGCCCTGGCCGTGTTATGACTCTGAAGGCTTTGTAGAGCGATCGCTCCGAAGCCGTTAGCACACCATTGCAACATTTCACGACGATTTTGCGGTAGATTCGCAAAGCGTCCACAGTGGTTTCGAGTGGAGTTCTTTGACATAGAGTACAGTGCGTTGGGTGATATTTTTGATCAAATCGATGGAGCATTTAGGATGGAGTCGTGCACGGAGTGCGGCAGCAAACCTGTCACGAGCCCTGACACCAACCTTCTCGCTCAGGGAAACAGCCGAGGAAATGCAGTTAGGACCATCATTCCACGACTAGAACCGAGATTCGGGCATGATTTCAACCCTCCTACAGACGATCCTTTCCCCTACCATTGTAGCATCGGCTGATCGATGTCGCATCAGAAGAACCTTCGGCCGGCAGATCCGCCGACGGTTTGGCCGAGGGATAGAAAATAGGCTGAATAAGAAAAAAATGCTGCGTTGAGAGCGTCGAACGTGAAACCGATCGGCGTGATCAGCTAATGGGTAGCTCGGGATTATTGGACAGAGGATTGGGAACCTATTTGTTGCCATCGAGCTCACTGATCAAATACTGCACATACACCCTCGCCACATCGCCCATGTAATGATGAGGAGCGTCCTCGGCCGATTTTCGCAGCCATTGAAGAGCCTCCTGCTGGTTTCCTTTAGCATCAGCGAAAAGTCCGAGATAGAAAAAGCCATAGAATTCCGCGCGTGCTCTTTCCCCCGATGATTCTGGAACCGTATTGATCCGATTCTTCACGAGAGAGGTATCTCCACTTTTGAGCATTTTGAGGACTTCTTCCATCGGAATGCGAGGATCGTTGGGAGCGGGTAATACAAGAGAGGAGGCTTTTTCGAACGAATCTGCCCGAGCTAGGCACAGGAAGTGCCATGCCGCATTCTCAACGTCGTTGGGATTAACACTGCGATGAACTTCAAATTGTTTAACACCCTCTTGATAACGGCCCGCGAAATACTGCGCGATACCTCTCTGCCAGAGGTAAGGAAGGGCATTGGGTTCAGCTTTGAGATATTCATCGAAATGCACGAGTGACTCTGCAGGTTTGCCGCAACGGAGCAGAGTATCCGCCGCGGTGAGCATCGCAGCGGGCGACTGCGGAAACTTTTTAGTGAGCTGATTAGCCGCTGCGATAGCTTCTTTCGTGTCTCCGGTTCGCAGTGCAGCAGCTGCCTGGGTGCGCAGTTGAAGTTCGGTCACTTGATTTTCCGTTTTCAACGTTTCTTTCTTTTCTGCCGTTTGGGCAGTGATGGATTCCAGGGGGATGACAGAGAGTGTCACAGCGAGGATGAATATCTGTGGTCTAAGAAGTTGCACGTACCAAGGGCTATCGATCATGTTTCGTTTCTTGGTGAATGTTTCGGAGGAGGTAAGACAGGTTAACCCGTCGTGTCGTCGAAAAGATTGAATCATTTTTCGCTGGTGTTAACGATTTCTAGAAGCTCAATCGCAGGTTGGCGATCGCAGTAAATCAGTGCGGTTCGACCATAGAGGGTTGTCTCGGTGGGTTGATTCATCTTTAGCCCAAGCGAAGGACCGGTGCTAACTTCCCAAAGACCGCACAGTTCTACTTCCCGCAGGACATTGTGATTGATCAGTACACGGCCAAGGGGTGTCTGCTGGCTTTGAATCTGCTGCCAAACTACCGGATCCAGCTTGGTTGTATCGAGTCTTACGATCCCGTATTGAACTATCCGTTGAGATTGCTGGGTAATAAGGGTGATCTCTCTCGAATACCAATGATCTTTCATGTGAGATGCATGAACCTGTACATCGACAGATTCTCCTGCATAGGCCTCTACTGTGACCGTCATGTGCTCTTGATGGTCCAGGAGTCCGTCATAGGGACTCGGCACCGAGGCTCGGGATTCGAATTTCCCCAATTCTCGATGACCTACGGGTTCCACGTAGAATTCATCGAGCAGGTTCTGGAGGTTGACTGAGGGTTTTGCCGGTGACGGCTTGGCGTTGCTCATGGATGACTGCCCCACTAATGAACCGGCGCAGTGATGCCAAGGGTGACCACGGGCGGCGTGGGGATTTCTGGTCGTTCGAGAACTGTGTCAACCAGGAAGTAAAAAAGACGTCTCAATGGATCCACATCAAGATCGTCAGCAACTTGTTCCGCTCTGGCTTGGTGCTTGTCGACCAGATCCAGTGCAGTCTCAAACACATTTGCTTGATCATAGAGTTGGCGCACACGGGAGATGCGCTGCTGATCCGGGATTTCGCAATCTCGATCGGCCAAGCTGAGGAGTTCATCCGCTTGCTCTTTCGGCAAGATTTGTAACGCGAGTGCCCAGAGCAGAGTGGGTCTGCCTCCAATCACATCTCCACCTGCCAGTCTCTAGTTTGAGTCGATTCCAGTCCAGTCATCAATGTCATTGAGGATCTGGAAGGCGACGCCCATGTTCCGGCTAAATGTGCGGATCGCTTCCCGGTACTTTTCAGCATCCCCGGCGAGGCGGATGCCACTGATTAAAGCGGCTTCAAACGCAGGTGAAGTCTTCAGTGCATAAATTTTTAACGCGTCGAGCGGAGTGAGTTTTCGATCTTGTGCATCTCGCCAAAGCAGTTCAGCACCCTGTCCCTCGGAGAGTCTCATGTGAGCGGTAGCAAGCGAATCGAGGACATCTGCTCTCGCTTCCGCGGGGACTTCGTCCTTTTCCTCGCTGCGACTTAGTAAACGGTATCCAAGTCCGATGAGGTAATCGCCGACGTTAATCGCTGTAGCCAGTCCGAAGCGACGATGCACTGCGAGTTGGCCATACCTATAAGCATCATCATCCTGGATATCATCATGAACCAGGCTGGCTTTGTGGAAGGTTTCGATGCTCATCGCGGCCCGTTTGACCGCGTCCGGAATCTCATCGATGGCGGCCGCGTTGTCCGGTTCAGTGCAGTGGCCACCTGTCATCGCATCGTAGGCCGCCATGGTGATGAAAGGCCGTGAATGCTTACCTCCTCTGCTCAAGAAGTCATAAGCGATATGCTCGGTTGCACTAATCCTGTCCATGGATTCGATGGTCTCAGGAGTAACCGCATCTTCACCGAGAGGGGTCCGACTGCGGCTGCGAGGTGCATTGCGGTCGATATTTTCAGGCTTGAAGAGTTCCTCAGCGGCTCTCATCAAGTGGACATAGGTACGAGTTTTTTTTGCCTCGGGTTGATAGGGCGTCCTGATCATCTGATCTACCCAAGGTTCATCCACTTTGGTGTTTCGGCAGTCGCTACTCAGCAGAGGCACCGCCATGCACGGAATCCCAGCCAGCAGCACTTTGTCAATTGCTTTCTCCAGAACATTCAAACATGCCACACCAACTACAGCGTCGACGTAACCGCCCACGATAATCTTCATGACAACGGGTGAACCTTCGGCAACCAGTACTCGGTAGCCCATGTCTTCCGCAATTCCACGGAAGTCAGCGATGCTGCACGCGCCACATTCCTTGCAGTTCATGCCAAACTGATCGTAGTCAGCGGGGCAGCCTTCCGCATGCTTGAGGCAATGTGGCAAAAGGAAGAGGCGTCTTTCAGGAGGTACGGCCGACAGCGGACCTTTCCAGTAGGCGCTGCTGATCATCACCATCGTCCAACCCAAGTAGGACTCTGGTAAATCTGCTTCTGCGAGGGTCGCCCTCGCAATGCGTTCCATCTCATCTTTGTTGACGGGTACATCGGGGTCCAATCGCGCTGCGACTTCCTCGCACCGTGCTCTCAGGCTTTCACGCAATTCGAGTGTCTCGGGTACATCCTTCAGATGACTCGTCTTGCGTCGGCTCGAACGCGCCGTCGTGTTTTCAAGATCTGCTGATGACTCGCTGGTGGTGACTCCGCTCGACAAACCAGGTACCTCAGTATGTGGGGAGTTGGAGGTGAGAACAAATAGGGAGGGAGGTCGAAGTAGTGGATCAGGTTGGCCACTTTGTGTCCGACGCTTTTGACGAGAGCCTAAGGAATTTTCCCAAAGCACTCGCACTGAAAACGTAGGGATACAATTTTTCGTGGTACCAGAGCTTAGCGAAATAAAATCCGATCGGCCTCGCAACACGATGACGACCTGAGTCTAGGCCATCATTCAAAAAATTGGTCCCCTGAATTATAGACTCGCACAGTGCATCCGTCACAGCGTCTTGGGCCTCCAAACCCTTGGATTCCTCGGTAATCCTTGAAGCGGGCTTGTTTTCTATGGTTTCTGCGGAAACTTTAACGATCGTTCCCCCCTTTGTCGGTATGGGTTGGGGGGTAGGATCCTTTGCTTCTGGGGACGGCGCCGAACTCCTTTTCGTGCTGCCTACAGCGGTGTGTGGGTTTTCCTCTCTGATGGGTCTTCG
>JAAXIK010000258.1 GCA_012270385.1 Rubripirellula sp.
ACACGGAGACGTGACGCCGAGTCGCGAGATCCGTGGAGGGGGCATTAATGAACAGCGTCGAAAAAAATCACGGCTTGAGACCCGATGCAGGGTTCTAATGGCGAAGGTCATGTCGGTGGGTGGCCACATGATATATTATGAAGTAGAAGACCGATTGAGCAAGACGCTCAACCACGCGTGTTTCAGGACATCCCCTAACCTGAATCACGCACCGCATCAGAGCCCCATGCACAAAAGGGGCGTTTTCAACGCATTCTCGGTCGTGATGAACAGATACAGTGATCAAGATGTTCAATACAAAGGACGATGAGATAACTCATTGCGATGATGGGAATCGCGATTTGAATCGAACGGTTTTAACAAACGAACGAAGAGCGGATAGTACCAGAAGATGCTCACTAGGACGTATCCTTGGCAGGCTGCTTCTTCTCGTATTGGCTTGGACGAGCGTATTGACCGACAAGAGCGAAGCGTCACACCCGATCTCACTTACGCGCGCTTCCATCTATCTGACTCGTGAAGCTGCGGAAGTCCGAATTGAAGTCTTCTTGGAAGATCTCTACCTCTTTCATCAACTTCAACCCAATCGGGAAGATTTCTTAAACCTGTCAGTAATCAGGCAAGGGATTCAGCTGCATGAGCAATTCCTTTCGGAAAGATTTGAAATCACCGATGTGCAAGGCAATCGTTTCGAGAGCCAGAGTGTTTCCGTCGCGCCGTACGACTTGCCGGCAGAGGGTGTCCCCTTGTCAGACCTCATGGGGCATCAATTAGTCTTTGACCTTCAGTACAATTTCGATCAGCCACCAGAGTTCCTAACCTTCACACAGATGTTCACAGATGAGGAGGCGATTCTACCCTCTGAGACAAAACTGGAGATCAAACAGCAGGGAGGAGGAGCGTTGGTGGAGCACACCCTTCTCCCACACGAACCTTATTCGATGAGAGTAAACTGGGAGAACCCACCCTTATCGCCAGAGGCCAGTGAGGAAGAACGTAGCGCCTGGCAGAAGCGTGCAAAGGAATCTTTGCTGGGGATCACGAACTACAGTCGTGTCTACTCATTCCTTTACATCGACGATTTTGAAGTTCGTCATGAATTCTTGATTCCGTACCTATCCCTCGATGAGGATCTCGTTCTCGCACGTGACGAGGATTCGCTGTTGGACCTGACGGAACAGGATTTAGCTCGGCAACAAATTGAAGGCTACTTTGCCTCGGGAAATCCACTCACGATTGACGGTAAGCTCCAACAACCCATCGTGCAGCGTTGCGACTTCTACGGTCTAGATATGACTGATTTTGCCATTCCATCCAAGAGGCGAGTGGTTCCGGTCGCCAACGCACGCGTTGCCTTGATACTCACCTACCGATTAGATGCGACACCCAGCTCCCTTGAGTTGACATGGAACCGTTTCAATAACGCAATCTGGTCTGTCTCCACATCGATCATCGGGCAAGGTGAACCGATCAGAAAGGACCTGAGTCGGATCGGCGAAGGCAACACATTAAAATGGACTCGACCCAGCGATTGGCGTCTACCGGACACGATACGACCAGTGAAAGCCGTCAGAACCCAATCTGCACCAGAGCCTCTATCGATCACCTTGCTACTACTAGGACTGATCGCAGTCGGCATCAGCGCCCCCGCAGCGGCAGCAGGTCGCCTCCGTCTTGCCACGACGGCGGGAATCCTCTCGTTGTGCTCGATTTTACTTGGGTTGCAAATTGGAAACCCCTTGAGTGCCGCTCCCAATCTGCCCTTGGATGACGAAGAAGCAGGGGCTGTTTTTGAAAAGCTACATGACAATGTTTACGCTGCCTTTCAACGGCGCACCGAAGAAAGCATCTATGACGGGTTAGAGAGTAGTGTCGACGGTGATCTCCTGCGGAGGATCTATCTCGAGATCAGTCAAGGACTCACCGATGAAGAAAACGGAGCTGCCAACGCTAAGATCGAGTCCATCCAGAGATTGAAAGTAACTCGAAATTCGGTTCCGCCTCCCGAATCGGTTTTTGCAGAAGAGGATCTCTTCGGAATTGATTGTTCGTGGAGAGTTGTAGGTCGAGTCGAACATTGGGGGCATGTTCACATCCGTGACGTTTTATACCAAGCACAATTCCATGTGGCGGATATGGGACCCAACTGGAAATTAATTGCCATGGAAGCCTTTTCGCAAAGCTCCATGAATACACAAACTCAGTTGGCTCAATGATTTATCAGAGTGAATCTGCGGTTTGTGGCATCGATTCCGCCAACAGGCAATCCCAACGGGGGGACAGAACTTCCGGTGGTTGCACCGGTCACCCCATTTGCGATACGCTTGCTTTACGTAGCTCAATCTTGGGTAAAGACTGAATCATACGGCCCCGCAAGTTAAGTCGATCCGCTGAATCCAGTTCGATAGATTACTCGAACACTCCATGAACCCATCTGCAAACACAATGATGAATATCAGAATCGCAGCGTTGATTGTTTGGTCCTTCACCCACTATGGACTGATCGCACACGGCAAAGACACTGCCTCGGTTGAGAGGATTGGCGATGACATTCGCTACCTCGCTTCCGATGAACTCGAAGGCCGGGGACCACAGACAAAAGGATTGGAACTCGCAGCACAGCGTATCGAGAAGGTCTACACCGATGCCAAACTCATAGGTAAAGGTGACGGGGGGAACTATCGACAGCCATTCGAAATCCCGCTCGATGTAAAAGTGATGGACGACGTCACCCGGCTGGCTTTCGAGACTTCCAGCGGTAAAGTCGAACTGGAGCCAGGTGAGGATTTTCAACCCCTAGCTGCGGGTGGCAGCGGCGAGGCCAAGGCAGAGTTGTTTTTTGTTGGCTATGGCATCGACGCCCCAGATTTGAATTACAGCGACTACAAGGATATCGATGTCGAGGGGAAAGTGGTGGTCATGATTCGCCGAGAACCACAACAAGATAACGAGGCAAGCGTCTTTGATGGTAAGAGAACCAGCCAGCATTCGTTCATTCGTACCAAAATCGACGCAGCCAAAAAAGCAAAGGTGGCAGGGATTGTGATGGTGAATGATCCCCACTCCACTCACGAGAAAGCTGACGAACTAACTCGACCCACCGGATTTGGATCCCAAGGAGCGGATATACCGTTCTTTCATATGACAAAAGAAAGTCTTAATGAGCTACTTGCGAATCATCCAGTCAAAGCGGGCAGTAAAGAACTGGTTACTGTCAAAGAGATTGCCGACCACATCGATTCGGATCTCAAGCCGCTCTCACAATCACTATCGATTTCCGCCGAACTCAGCAGTAAGTTCGTTGAGGTCAGCACAGAGGTGAGCAACATCATTGGAATCCTTGAAGGGGAAGGTCCGCTTGCCGAGGAAACGATTGTCGTCGGAGCGCATTATGATCACCTTGGGATGGGGCCCTTCGGTTCCAGGAGACCCAATGAGCGAGCAGTACATAATGGCGCTGACGACAATGCGACCGGTACGGCCGCGGTCATGGAACTCGCACGTCGACTCAGTGGATCCCAGCTGAAACGACGAATCGTCTTCATTGGATTCACTGCGGAAGAACGTGGAATCTTGGGGAGTAATTACTACTTGGAAAACCCCGTGATCCCACTCGATCAAACGGTTGCAATGATCAACTTTGACATGATTGGGATGTACGGAAAACAGGGAATCACACTCGGCGGTGCGAACACCGCCAAGGAATATCCAGACATGCTCGCCGAGGCATCTGAGGGGGGTGACTTCAATATCAAGCAATCGCAATCCGTCGGTGGTAGTGACCATGCAGGCTTTTACAGAAAAGGCATTCCTATCATGTTCTTCCACACCGGATTGACTGACTTGTACCACACTCCCGACGACGACTTTGAAACCATCGATGTGGAAGGAGCTGCAACCACCATCGATCTCGCAGAACGTGTCATCAGGCAGATTGCCGATCTACCTGAACGACCGACGTTCACGCAAGCCACGCCGCGCAGGCGCGGTGGAATGGTCTACGTCGGTATCACTCTGGATTTTGACGACTCCATCAAGGGAATTGGAATTCAGCAAGTAGCTCCTGAGTCACCTGCAGCCAAAGCGGGATTGCAACCCGGCGATGTCATCGTCAAGATCTCAGAAGCTGAGGTCAACAGTCCGCAGGACCTGCCGGGAATCCTGCGTCAACGTAAACCCGGGGACAAAATTGATGTGACAGTCAAGCGGGGAGACAAGGAAGTAAAACTCGAGGTAACCCTGTCCGGTCCTCCGCGCAATGGCTAGTGGATTGGGCTCACGCTCCTTACGCCGAGATCAAAACAGCACCAAGTGAGGTCCTCTCCAATCTGCATCGGTCTCATCCGCAGCAGCCCATTCGGGAAACTGTAGGTGAGTGTTTCAGTTTTCTAAGTAGCGGCGAAACGTACTCACGTCTCACTTTCATAACAACTGAGACTCTGAGCCCAGGGAGTCTAAGTTAAGGGAGTTTGACAGAACCATAAACTTCCAGCGGCTGACCAACATTCCCAAAAATGGTGCTCTGTTAGGCCCACCAAAGATATCTGACCACGGGTGACAGATAGACAATGCTCGAGATTTTTGCATTCCCTTACTTCGTGGTCTCCGGTGTGATTGGCTGGATCATCTACAAACCCTTCTTTCGTTCAGTTGAATTTGAGCCACTTTCGCCGACCAAGCTCACCGTAACCGATCTTCTCGCTACCTCGCTACCGGTTGGACTTGTTTTCTCGTTTTCCAATTGGTTAGTGCCGCACGCAAGAATGACCCCTTACGTTCAATTGGCAGTGATTTCATCGGGTCTTTTGATTGCACTGACCTCCTTGGCA
>JAAXIK010000289.1 GCA_012270385.1 Rubripirellula sp.
ATCCCCCCATCGATCCGCTACCGTTGTAACGGCTCAACGAACCATCTACTCCGGCAGCCAATAACCAGCAGGGTAATTTCGAAGAACCTGCTGAACAGGATGGTTTGGGAGGTATGCAAGAGTTACCCCCGGGCCTCCAACAGTACACACAGTTCTTGTTGGAGGAAGGGGCAATTGAGCAGCCGAATCTTGATGCGCCTCCCAGCATGGATGATCTAGAAATCGACGAAGCGACTCGTGAGCTTGATCGACCCATCGCGCCACTTCGCCCCAAAGACCTTGATTTCGAATCTGCTCTATCAATCAAGCTCGCAGTGGATACAGAGGGCTACGCCTTACCTGAATTAGTGTTGCTGATCAGCCAAGTCACCAGTGTGCCTATTCAGATTGACTGGGTCTCTTTTGACCTTGGTGGAATCGACCTTACCACTCCCTGTGAGCTAACGCAGGGTTGGAAAACCGCCAAGGATATCCTTCAGGATGCGTGCAAAACAATCGGAGCAGAATTGAGAAATGAAGACTCTTTGATGACGGTCACACTCAGTGATCAAAAGTTTTCAGAGATTCATCAGGAGATCACGGACCTTGAAGAATTTGGGAGCAGTAACCAGGCAACGCTACGACTTCTCAGCTCCTTATTGAATTTGGAAAACCAAGACGGAACACTGGGTTTCGCCGATGGCAACAGGGAAGAACAGCAACTGAGTGCAATTGTTGTCGAAGCATTAAGAAGTATTCGTGGAAAAACGCAGAGGGTGAATAACCAGTCTCTTTCTCGATGGATATGGGATCCTGAAGGCCCAGCACTTGGCTGGACCACCCCAATCCAAGGACGAAGCTTTCCACAATCTGATGTACCGATGACCGTTGCTGAATTCATCCGACGACTTTCGGAAGAGAATGGGGTTCAAGTGCTCATCAATTGGCAAGATCTCTTAATACGAGGTGTCAATCCCGAGCTCGTCTTCCTTCCTCACAGTGCAGCGACGTCAGCTGAAATGGCTAGTGGAGCGTTTGCTTCTTTGGGTCTCGAAGTTAGACAGGTCGATGCAACGCATTGGTGGATTGGCCAGCGTTCCACCTACGACCGGCTCCCAGTCGTCACTTGGACTCAACCTTTGGCTGGTGAACCCGAAGTCGTCACTGAAAGGTTGAAATCACTGCTTCAGGAAATTGTTGGTGCGGACACTTACCGCCTGGAACTAGATCAAGAAACCCGCCGCGCGTTGGTCGTCTTGCCACGGTACTTGGCAATTCAACTGCCGAAATTGATTGAGGGCCTCTCGGGGACTGATATCCAAGAGATTCAACCGTAATTAGATCGACAGTCAGGCCTGAGCGCTCACGGTCCGTGGTCTTACACGAAAAGCTGACATTCTCTTAAGCTGCGACCGTTCGGTCCTCAGCGACGGGTATCTTGAGAACAAAAGCAGTGCCTCGACCGACCGTGCTTTCGACACGGATACGTCCCCGATGAGCGTCAACGATTTCTTTACAAGCTGCTAACCCCAAACCAGTCCCGCCCTTGCCCGACTCATCAGGACCCGCTTTGGTACTGTAAAACGCCTCGAAAATCCGAGGTAATTTCTCTCGAGGAATTCCTTGGCCAGAATCGCGAACCACTAACTCGATGTATTTTTTATCCTCTGCTGGCCGCAATCGAACCAGAATCGATCCACCCTCGGGCATCGCTTGCCGGGCATTAATTAAGAGGTTTAACAAGACTCTCTGGATTTGATTTCCGTTTGCCATCGCAGCAGGGGTATCGGGATGGATTTCCGTCTCCACTGAAACACGATACTTCCGCATTTCACGCTCGAGTAAAAGCATTGCATCCTCAATGATTGCACCAAGGTCCGTCGGGGACATGCTATCACTACGATTTCGAGCTTGAGCAAGAATGGTCTGTGTGATCTTAGCTGCCCTCTCGGAGGCCTCGAGAATCTTGGTGAGAGCTTTATCTCGACTGGCGTCATCTCGATTCCTGAGGCCCAAACGAGCGTAATTCAGGACCGTCATGAGAATATTGTTGAACTCATGCGTTGCCGTACTCGTGAGCTCACCGAGAGCAGCTAGAGACTGCATTCGACGCAGTTCGCCTTTGAGCGATTCCAATTGATTCGTCAAATCCGCGGCGGATGCAGCTGGGGGCACATGAGAAGCCGCGGGAGCTGCATTAGAAACGTAATGATTCGGTTGGGTTGCCACTGCGAATCGGCCATCTTCGAGGAATTCACTTCGATCAATACTACGTTGAGATATCGTCGTATCTGGAGGATCCGCTACAGGTCCTATGTTCCTGCCGTTACAAATTGCCATAAAGGTTGAAAAGGAGAGCCAAAATGCGTGCCAGATCACTGGAGATCGACTTTTTCGATCAGGCAAAAAGAAACGTCTAGCCGTTCTGATCCTTAAAAAGTTAAACTTTGAGGAGTTCAACACATCAAGGATGATGATCATGGAAGAAAACATCGTAAATCGATTACGCAACCGATTGGCGGATGCCCGATCTCTTGGGCTCAATGTCCGATTGGAACCACTGGATAACCAGTCTGCGACTTGGTGTGAAATTGCTGGGATCCCGACCTTGTTCGTCGATCTCTCTCAACCTGCCGGTGAGCAACTTCAGCAAGTGGATGACGCCCTCCAATCGTTCCATCAGGACAGGGCGAGCTTCCCTATCCAATCCGATATAGAAAACCGTTCGCCAAGGGCAGCTTAACCACCTTGCAACAGTGGGTACTACAAGTACAAACCCCGCTCCTAACGTGAAACTGGATCCATGAAACTTGAAACCGCATCCAAATTCACCTATCGGTTAGGTACCGGCCTTAAGGCGGGTGCCGATCTTATCAAGCTACTCCAAGTAGAAAGCTCACTTGGTTCCAGTAAACACCGAGCGTCTATCAGTGAGCTATTACGAGGAAGCAAGGCGGGCCAATCTCTCAGCGATATCATGGAAGGTCATTCCTACTTTCCGCGCGTGATGACCTCGGTTGTCCGCGTAGGAGAAGAGACGGGGAAAATAGAAAGCGCCCTTCTGACTCTTAGCCGCCACTATGAGCATCGCATCGCCACCAGGCGTGCTTTCCTAAGTGCCATCGCTTGGCCAATTCTACAGCTGATTGCTGGAATCATGATTGTCTCACTCATGATTTATCTGCTCGGGATCCTGACTGCCGGAGGTGGAGGGGCGATGCCAGATATCCTCGGTTTCGGTTTAAGAGGTCCATCAGGTGTACTCTGGTTCTGGCTCTATCTTTCCATCTTTTTTGGAATTCTCACTGCTATCCTTGTGGCGTTTATCAAGAACATTGCGGGAGTACAAAATCTGATTCCTCTGGTCTATAAAATTCCCGGGGCAGGTTCATCGATCCAAACCATTACGATCACCAGGCTCTGCTGGACACTCGCTCTCTCATTGGGAGCAGGGCTCGACCCGATTAAAGCAATCGCACTTGCACTGGATAGCACGGACAGTGACTATTACCGAGAAGGTTCAAAAAAAGCGGAGTTAGCAATTCGTGGCGGTGCCTCCTTGTCGGAGGGCCTGCGAGCTACCGAAGTACTGCCCGATGACTTTATTCAGCGGGTAGATATCGCGGAGGTTGCGGGGGTTGATGCCGAGTCCCTCTCCCACCTTGCTAAAGAGTATGACGAAAGATCAAAACAAGCCATTAAGATACTGACAGGAGTAGCAGCGGGAATCATTCGCGTCACCGTGATGGCGGCGATTATTTTCATGATTTTTCGAATCGCAAGTTTCTACATTGGTGGCATCAATGACGCTCTCGATATGTCAAATGGATCACTCGACCCACATCGCCCCTTCGGAAATTGAAGGATTCACCAACGCTAAAACGTCCACCCACCCCGTTCCCATTACCCTGCATGCAGTAACCCCAAGCTTCAGTTGACTCCGAAAACCACTTTGATTTTTCAATCGACGGATTCAAGCTATGCATCAATGCGCGAATCACCCCCCGCCAGACCATTATGGTCGTGCATTTCTGATCGGCATCCTGCTGAACATAAGCTTCGTGATCGTAGAAGGCATCTTTGGCTTCGCTACAGATTCTCTTGCTCTGCTCGCTGACGCGGGACACAACCTGAGTGATGTGCTCGGCCTACTCATTGCGTGGGGCGGATACCTACTGGCAAAACTACCTTCGACTACCCGACACACTTTTGGATGGCGTGGTGCGACCATTCTGGCAGCTCTTTTCAATGGCATCCTCTTGATGATCGCGGTTTTGGGAATCTCTTGGGAAGCTTTCCATCGGCTTGAAACGCCAGCCGAGGTAAACCCGAAAACGATGATTCTCGTGGCGATGGTTGGTGTTTTCATTAATACCGGAACCGCGTTACTCTTCTCGCGCGGACGCAAATCTGACCTGAACCTCCGTGGCGCCTATCTTCATATGGCAGCAGATGCACTGCTCTCCGTTGGTGTTGTTGTCGCGGGGATCCTGATCCAGATTACAGGATTGCTCTGGATTGATCCCTGCATCAGTTTGATAATTGCCTTGGTTATCTTCGCAGGCACTTGGGGACTATTGAGGGATTCCTTCCATCTAGCCATTCATGCTGTGCCAAAATCAATTGATCCAAACCATATTCTAAACGACTTGGAGAATTTACCGTCGGTCAAGAGTGTCCATGATCTTCACATCTGGGCAATTAGCACTACCGAGACTTGCCTAACGGCGCACATCTTAGTGGGTCAAGACGATGATTCGGATACTTTACTGAGAAGCATTAGCACATTGCTGCATGATCGATACCAAATCCTTCACACCACTATCCAAATCGAACACGACAGAAATCCACTCGATGGCAAGGTTTGACCCGGGATCCGTTACTGACCCGTGAGTAAATAAAAGATCAAGTGTTAATTCTATCTTCTGCTATCAAGTGCTTTGATTGAAATCAGGGTCACGAGAGTCTTCTTCATTTTTCATATGATCCGAGATTTTCAACCGCGCCACCATCGAATCAAGATCTAGCACTCCTACAATCTCGTCGGATTCATTTACGACGACATACACTCGGATACGACGATCAAGGCCCACCAATGCTTCACCGAGCGGCTCGGATGAACGCAAGGTTTTGGAAGCAGATCGACCAACTAAAATCTCTCCGACCGTCACCCTAGAGGATGTGTTTTGAGCGATGTAACTTGCCACCTCATTGATCTGCAAAACCCCAATCGGCTTACTCAAGTCATCTACAACAGGGATGACTCTAGACTCTACGTTCTTCCACTGAACTAACAGTTCGAAGAGGCTCAACTGCTCAGACACCGAGAGGTTTTGATGTATCATTGCATCGCTGACCTTCCTCCCGCCTACCGCTTCGGACATCTCAACTTGCTTGAATTCCGAATAACCTGCGAAAGCTACGAAACAAGCGATAAAAATTGGGATCGGGCTGGAGCTGGTGTTTTGAACAGAAAATAAGATCATCAAACCGGCACATAAAACACCAACCCTAAAAGCGACTTTTGTTGCTGTTGTGTAGCCGGTGAACATGGCTAGGAAGCTGCGTAAAACTCTTCCTCCGTCCATAGGGAACGCTGGTATCATGTTGAAAAGAACGAGAATCAGATTCACAACGATCATGGTGAATAAATAACCCAGCCATGAGGGAAACCTAAACATGGTGTCAATCGAAGTTGCTACATCCTGACTGATTTCGATGCCTTCTTTGGGGCCAGCCAGAAGATCTCTAAAGCCAATAAGCATTTCCTCACTAACCTGTGTTGCGAAAAGAAGCGATAGCAGGAAAAAGATAATTACATTGACCATCGGTCCAGCCACCGCCACGATCATTTCCTGCCAAGGGATTCGAGGCATCTGATGTAGCCTCGCTACACCACCGATCGGGAGCAAAGTGATATCCGCCGTTCCGATCCCAAATAGCCGAGCAGCCATAGCGTGACCGTATTCATGGAGGGTCACACAAAAAAAGACTCCGAGAAATTGGGCAATCATGAATAGCGCAACCGATAATCCATCAACCAAAGAGGATAGAAAGATATAGGCAGCGAGAAGAAGAAAGGTCCAATGGACAAACAGATCGATTCCTAGATATTTTCCGATCTTGATTCTTCGAGAAAGTAACCCTTTAGACAAACCTGAAACTCCTGCGGGTAGGGCAGCGACACAATCAGTCAAATCGACGGGCGGATCCAATCGGTTTTTAGGCAACACGAGGGTGATGCACAGTGTTGGTCCGTGACAGCCTGTCAAAACTGGCTTATCATTTTCGTTAACGTTCCCCAGGGGGAGGAACCGCCAAGACGATCACACTCAAACCTCATAACTTCAAATTTTATGTTACGACACAAACTTATTCACCCACAGATCTCATCCGTTCTCGCCGCTGCAGGCCATCACAGCACTATCTTGATCGCGGATGGCAACTACCCGGCCGCCAGCAAGCGCGGACCTCGATCGGAACTGGTCAGCTTGAACCTGATGCCCGGTATCCCCACTTGCAATCAAGTGCTCGAAGCCGTTCTTTCTGCGGTTCCTGTCGAGGCGATTCAAACGATGCAAACAGAGACAAGTGGGCCTTATGCATTAGATGGAGATCCACCGGTTTGGGCTGACTACCGTGAAACCATAAAAAAAGAGAACCTAGATCTGAATCTAGAGCCCATCGACAAATGGGCATTCTACGAAGCAGTGAGCACACCCGACCACGTGTTGACCATCCAGACGGCTGATCAGCAAAGGTACGCAAATATCTTACTCAGCGTTGGCGTTCGCATGGATTGACTTCCGAAAGTCCCATGAGATGTGAGCCAAAACCAGTCCCTAGAATCCACGGGGCCGACGGTTATTAACGCTCTAACTCTACATCCGGTAGCTCGCTGAGAGTTTGCTCAGCGAGTAATCTTAAACGCACCTGAATGGTTGCATTGGAAGCGTTTGCAGATAAACGCCCCGCTTCCTGCGTGAGATCCCAAGCCGCTTGATAGTTTCCTTTCCCAAAATGAACCCTCGCGGCGCGACAAAGACGATCCGCCGCAATATCTGGGTTTCCACCCCTCTCATAAGCCTTTGCACTTTGAGCCAACACTTCAGCAAGATCTCGGTATACCTTCGACTGTTTTAGACTGTTCACCTCTTCATCAAAATGCTCTGCAGCAGTCTGATATTTTTGCTCAATCAATGCGAGTTCACCCGAGATTCGATGCCACTCCGCTTGTAGGTCGGGTTGACTCTGAGCATCAAGAACTTCCTTCATAGCTCGAAGATGTCTACGCGCAGTGTTTAAATCTCCGCGATCGATTGCAACATTCGCTCGGATGAGATCCAAAGGCAAATTCTCCACAACCTGCGACCTCCGTTGGGACCGTCGCACCCTCACAAGATCTAATGACGTCTTGGCTGAAGTGAATTGAAACTCTGGTAGGGTATCCATCAACCCTTCTCGAACACCCTGAAAAGGCTTGGTTTCTGGCTTCTGTGATTCAGCACGTCCAAGTAGATAAGGAATATCCTCGTATCGCATCTCGGCGCGTGCAATCTTCGCTTCGAGAATCCAAGTATTCTCCATGGGGGAATCTACACGGGACAGTTCATACCGCGCATCCAACAACCAATCCTTTGCGATATCCAATTCACCCATGCTGAAATGGCAGGCCGCTAGATGGTAGGCAGTGGATCCCGCCTGTTCAGCATCATCTGTAGCCCAAGCAGCATATAAAACCTCGAGATAGGCATCCATTGCCCTCTGCGTGCTACCATCCTTGTAGAGTTCATTCGCCTTCGAATTAATCCTTACCAATGGCGACACAGATTTGGAACTATCGATCGCTGTGCTCCGACAGCCCACAAATACCAGACAAATGATAACGACCAGCTGTTTTAATGCCGCGCCTGGCCACTGCTTGCCAAATAAATCATCATCCGTGGGTTTCTGATTCCGAATCATCTCGCACCTCCACGGATTGCGGATGGCGGCAGCAATTCGTTGGCACGAGGTTCTTGACGATATCGTCGCAAAAGCCAGTGACTGCGTATCTCCTGAACTAATTGCTGTGCTTCAGACATCGTATTGTTGACACGATTGGTTGTTCCCGGAAGATCTTCCGCCTCCTCGTTGAGTACTTCAACTAGACCTTGTGTCTGCTCCGCCAGTTGACGAACCGTCTCACTAGCTTCCTGAATGATCCTCAGCGTATCAATGACCTCAGTATCAAGTGATTTCGATGTCATTTCTACCTGGGTCGCCGCCTGTTCAATCACACCATTGGATTGCTGAATCGATCTCAATGTTTTACTCACCTCAATATCAAGCATGCGATCTGCACGACTAACAAAAGCTGCGATCTGACTCTCAAGATTTTCTGTTGTCGCTCGAATCTGTTGGTTAGTTTCGAGGAACGAATCGGAAGCGACTTGAGATTTCTGGAATGCCGGATCAACAGCCTGATCAAGAGAGCCCTGCAACCTCTCACCGGTCTCCCTAACACTCTCGAGTGTTGGTTCTGCGACTTGCTGAATCTCTTGGAAAGATTTGGTTATCTGCCTAACCTGCTCCGTGAGCTGATCGACACGATCGAGATCAGAAGAGAAATACTCAATCTTTTGATCAGGTGTGAGCGTCTGCGAACTGCGTTTTCGACTCGAATCCCTTCGAATGACCAACACCGGTGTACCCACGCCAAACTTTCGCTCAAGTCGAACGATGGAGTCTTGGAAAATCTGGGGCGTTTTTTGCCTCGTCAATTGCAAGTCAACTCTTACGCCACGGCCATCCTCAAGATAATTCAAGTCAAGAACTTCACCGACAGGTTTGCCGAGGATGAGCACCTCGGTACCGGGGTGAAGCTCATGGACGTCCGCTTCAGCGGTTTCAATCCAATAACGATCCTTTGCTCCGAACCGATTTCCAAGACGAAATACGGTAAAGAACAACACCAAGAGGAGAATCAGAAAAACGAGAAGAATCGCGCCCACAATCTGATTGGTATATCTCAGCCGATAAACTTCATTCATGATGACCTCCAATATTATCGGAAGGCATCGTGAATTTCCCACCATCCAGCCTGACATGGCGACTTCGGCCATTGAAAGTCAATGACTGAAGATCCGGTCGACTATCCAACCAAAGTACCGCGATATCATCATTTAAGATGTCTTCCACCGCGGACAACAATTTCGCTAACCAATCTTCAGATAAAAACTGCAAAGGGCGTTCAAGAATGACCAGTTTGGGTTTCCCAATAAAGGCACGAATCCATTGATGTAGTTGCAAAGTGGCGGGTGCAACAAATGCTGGGCGACGACTGACTAATTTGTCTAAACCCAGATGGCTCATCCAATACCGGATTGAAGCTTGAATCTCCTCACGCGTCCGCCCATGATGACGCATGGCAAGCGTTACGTTCTCATCAACATTAAGGTTTTCAAGCCAAGCTTGGCCATCAAACACACGACCAATCAAACTTCTCTGTGAAAAATGTCTTGGGTAGTCTGATCCGAGCCAATCCTGATTCATAAAAAGTATTTCACCAGAATCAGGCGATCCTATTCCTTGGAGCATCGAAGCAAATGATCGCGTTCGCGCAGCACCGTCGACCTGAATGGTTAGCAGCTCACCTGAACGAATCCCCAAATCAACGTTTTGGAATTGCAGCCCATTCTCAAAACGGGGTTGATGGGAAAGATGCCTGAGTTCAAGCACCATGGAATCCGCTGATTCGAGAGAAGGCATGATCATCTCTACACCACCTCAAAGATCAGAATACGTCCATAAATCAAGATTGACAGGATCGCGGAGATAATAAAAACCGCTCCTAACGCTCGGATCCCTGCTCGACTTGAAACTCTTGGTACATCAGTGATAGCAGCTTTGACGCTCAAACCATCCAAACAACAAATTGCCGCTGCGAAGGCTCCAGCCACAATGGTTTTTGGAACAAAGAACAAGAAATCCAGAGTGTGAATCTCCCCGACTAACTGATCTAAGAAACTAAGAAAAGAAACGCGGATCACCCCAACAGCCCGGCCACCTGCGTAACCGGTTAATATCATTGCCGTTGCTGAAATCAGTGCTAGACAAAAAACGCTGAATACCATGCTGACGATTCGAGGCATCACCAAGCTGGTCATAGGATCAATTCCCTGTGCATCAAGTACTTCCAGCTGCCCATCAACTCGCATCGTGGCGAGCTCGGTTGAAATCGCCACCCCACTTCTACCAATCACCACGAGACAGGCCAGTAACGGTGCAACCTCCCGGACGATGGCACGCCACAGCATCGGAGCGATCATCTCGGTAGTCATCCCAATGGCATCGACCCATAATGCGGCTTGAACGATCAAAAGCACCCCCACCGCTGCACCAAACCGGGCTGCTGCCCAAGTCCCATCAACACCTGTGAATAGCAGTTGCCTTGACATCACGCTCCGCACAGGCTCCGACCATGACTTCGGAGTAAAAGCGAGTACACAGGTTGCTGAGAGAAGCGAAAGGATACTGATTACGGCCACGCAGCGTTTGACAACTGAATGTCCAATCGCCTCGAGAACTCGATCTGGCCTCACCTGAGGCAATACTCTCATTCCCCGTGATCTTGTTCGACTAACGCGCATGCTCTACCACGTCATTGAAAACAACTTTCAATTCACATTTGCCATAACCCAGCCCTATCGCAATCGGCCATTAGAATCTGATTTAGGTATTAAAATCGCCAGAACCGATACGTAGAGGACGAAGCCCAGACCCAAAAGTTACCTAACCCCTACAACCGTAACGTGTGAGCCCATTTGAAAAGCAAAGACTGATTCGCCTACTTTGCTCTGATCGCTCACAACAGACGGTAGAAATCACTGGTCTACCAGCAATAGCTGATGATCCAATACCTGCTCGACATGAAATCGAGGAGCTCAAGGTAGGGAATCTCAAACACTGGACTGTCGCAGAGATACCTGATCACCCCACTCAGAGGATCGGGATTTCTGCACACGTCGAACCTTATTTCACCGTGTTGAACAAGAGACAACCCTGTGAAACTTCAGGCCGCCCCGGACTACCCACCGCTGCGACCGGACAGAGCACGTAGCCTTCTAGGTCATTCCAAAGTTTTGAAAGCGCGAAAGGAACAGATCCAGAACTGACGTTACCCACCTCCTTTGCGAAGCCATTGACGACGTCCGCCTCGAGTCCCATCTGCTCAAATTTCATCGAGGCTAGCCGGATGATACCGTTTCCCGCTTGATGTGGGACGACGTGTTTTACGTCGGAGGTATTGATTCCATTTGCATCTAATAATTCAGCTGCCGAAGCCGCCATGGCTCGGGGTGCCGTGTCCGCTATTCCCATCCCATCCATCGAAAATACGAGTCGATCGGGTAGCACTTCACGGCCGCCATCCGGAGTGGGTACCAAAACATTCTTCTTGATAGAGAAATCAAAATAGGCTCGCTTTACGGGTTGCTTCCCGTAGCATACATCAACCAGTTCAAATCGAACGGGGTATAGGTCACTATCCGTTCGGGCAAGGACACTAACCGTAACGAAATCGCCAAACAAAGCTCCTGACTGACGACAACCAAAGTCCGTAATCCGACTGATGCGATTGGACGTAATCAGCAAAACATATTCTGATTTTTTAAGATCGAGACCGGGAAGCATCTTTTTCTTCGCGTGCAGACAAGCCTTAGCATATCCGCTGCAGAATCCATTCATCCCCACAATTTTTCTAGGTGAAAGACCCAAGCGTTCAACTAAATGATGTGCAGCTCTTGTGGGTTGTTCTTGTCTCGCCTGCTCACGGTCCATATGACGATTTGCGATGTGCATTGGCACAAATGATGGTGTAACAAATATCAATCCAGCGCACTCACCTTGCTTGATAGCTGATTCTGTCAACATTTGCTCGATACATTCAACTGCCATGGTGACTTCATCGCTGAAGGAAATATGTCGCTCCTCAATACCGGTATGATTCACAAATTTCTTGGGGAGACTCTCTCCATACCAGTGGTTGGCAATGACCTGTTCCGGCTGATGTAATGCGATTTTCGCAATACCAAATGAAGTGGATGTCATAATAGTTCCCTAATAAACGAACAGGCTCGTTGTTACCGAAAGAAAAAACTTGAGATGAATTACGTAGGTTGGGAAATCCGTTTTCCAAAGACACTCACATTAATCCTGTTTACCCACCTTCATCACTTGATTTCCACAGGAGTTCCTCGCAGATTCCGGCAATCACACCGGATGTTTCTTTTTCTTCACTGACCACCTGACTTGCGCCAACCTTTTCGAGCTCACTGATGTTTGAAAAATATCGGCATCTGACAAGGATAAATAGATCCGCATTTTGTTGACGCAATCGATCGACAATCTGAATTGCGTTTCCATCATCTGGAACACTTACCACTGCAAGCTGACTACCGATCAAATCCATTCTTCCCAAAATATTTTCATCAAGAGCGTCTCCCGTGACTGTTTGAAACCCTTGTTGCGCGAATGGATACAGATTTAAAGGACTATGATCGACCAGACAAACTTGCACTCCTAGTGTTTCCAAACGCGCCGCGGTTCGCCCTCCAATCACACCAACGCCAACCACGACCGCCCGATGTGTGCCACTAAGATCACGCTGAGACTCCGCTTTTTGCTCATCGTCGCTGTCCGTGAGCCCACCCCAGTCTAATCCGAATTTTATCAATTGAGGGGTTAAAATAAGAGTCCCAATTGCGACCAGCAAAATACGTTGATAATCAGATTGACTGAGAATACCTTGCGTCGCGCCTATCCCAACCAACAAAAAGGAAAACTCACCGAGTTGCGCCAACCCAAGTCCAGCACCGAGAGACGGTCTCCATCGAAGCCCTGTTAGCTTTAGAGATAGCATGGCTGCTATGGTTTTGACAAATACAATACTCACCAAGACGAACAGGATCGTCATCGGTTCTTCGAAAAATACCTGCGGCCGAAGAAGTGCACCAAGGGTAACGAAGAAAACTGCTGCGAACGTCTCACGAAATGGAAGCACAAGTGTGTCAATTTGATGGGTCAGGCGGTTGCCACTCAGCATAAACCCAGATGCCAAGGCTCCCACTGCAGCGGGTAGCGACAGCAACGATGAGATCCAACATGAACCTGCAAGCACAAAGACTGAGAATAAAACGACCAGCTCAGTGCTACGCAAGCCAATCAGACTCGGAACAATGTAATACGCGATTAAGCGTCGAATCCAATAAACCGCAAATACAAAAACCGTTGCGATCAGCAGAAGACTAGAGAGTTCGATCCATAAATTTGAATCGGTTTGTCCCCCCAACGCGGGAACCAAAAGCATAATCGGGACGAGTGCCACGTCCTGAAATAGCAACATGGCGATAGCGCGTCGCCCATGTGGTGAAGTGGCCTGACCCCACTCATTCAAAGCTCTGAAAACCAAGATCGTAGAACTCAGAGATACACTTGCTCCGAGCAGAGCGGAGGCTTCCCAACTGAATCCAATCGTGTATGCAATGAAGGCGACTGGGATCATTACCAATAACATTTGCGCAGCGCCGCCAAGAAATATATAACGCCGTAGTCGCACCAACTGTTCGATAGAGAATTCCAAACCTACCGCGAAAAGTAAAAGTAACGCACCTGCATTCGCCATCATTTCCAATTCATGGTCGTCTTGAGAGACCAGACCAGAACATCCTTGACCTAATAACGCCCCGATGATGAGGTAACCCACCAACATGGAGATACCAGAACGCTTGCAGATAATCCCGGCAATCAAGCCGCCAAGTAAAACGATTAAGAAATCCCAAGCTACATGCTCAATCGCAAAGTCGCCCATAATGACTAGCCATCCGTGGAGAAACTCAGAAAGAATACTCGGCGAAAAAGAATACAACCTCAAACTCAGCCTTTCAGCCGAAATGATCAACAACCTGAGATCGAGAAAAACATAAACCTGATTTCTTGGCCTTCTGTCTCAACAGTCAATAACTTCTGTAAATCGGTTCCTGCTCTTAGAGCCAAAATTAATTAGCAGCCTCGACAAAGTAGGCAACGATTACCGTTGCAAACAATCCACCCCACACCAGCGTAAAGAATCCACCCATCACAATGCCTATCCATGCGTGAACGGAACCTCGAATCTGCGGCTGACGCCTTTTAGCCCTCAAGCCATGAATCCCGAGAATTAAGGCAGGAACAGCAAGGAAAAAACCGATCAGCGGTAGAAAAGAAAATATCCCGAGGTAATAACCCGTCAGCGCTGCAGGATTTTTGTAGGGAATCACCCCACCCGTTGCGTCTTCCTCCGCCTCCGGTGCCTGCACTAATTCCGCGACATGTACTGGAGTCTGGAATGGATTCTCTTCTCCATCAACACTCATTGAAACCTTCCTATGAATCCCATTTCAAATCGATTTAATTTGCGGTGTGCCTGGTTGCTCGAGATCGGATCCCGCCTGTTCTTGGCTAATAAGGGGCATTAAGTAGAAGAACAGCTTCCATGTTCGATCACCACAATCACGATGACCAATGTCGAATCCAGATGAGTTTTCTGCTTACAAGTTTGCCGGGCTCATTTTAACCGCGACCAAATTATGATCCAACCCTTCGCATGCCCCCGCGGATAGCACCTGCCTTAGTATTGCCGTAGCTTGATTTAAAAAGAGGGTGAAGGGGGCGACTGTTGGGCATAGAAAGCCAAACCCGAAGTAAGTGACGCCGTTGCTCCACTTCCGCGTGATCTTCAAAAGCTTTCCTTCGATGTAACGTAACAAAATTATTCAAGAGAAGGATATCTCCGGATTTTTGCCTGAACTCCAAATGCATCGATGGATCCAAAGACCACGTTTCAATAAGATCCAACGCTTCACGCTGGGTCGATGTCATTTCTGGTGTATCCCCTGAATCATATGCTCTGTCAATCAGGACTCGGAGCAGACTCGAAGCAAATCTTCCTTCATGAAATGAAAAAACTGGCTGCTGATAGTAAGCATGCTCGTTACCGGAGTCGACATTGTGTCGCTTGTACCAAAATGGCTGCTGCAAAACTGCCAGCAAATCTGGCCTTTCTTCTTTCATCCGCTGGTACAGCGCGACCGAGCTTACAATCTGATTCTCACCACCTTGCTTGGCCGGCTGAAAACATAAGAATCCAATCACGTCACAGCGATCCGAATGAAACGTCAATCGCTTACTTGAACTCGGTCCTCTCGCCCTAGGGTCATTACTCACATAACCCTCATCACGAACATGAAAGACCTTATCTCCCTGAATACTTTGTGATATCGGCGTACCAATTTTTTCCAGCATGCAGAAAAAAAGCACCTCCGCATTTTTCCGTCCTACTTGCTTCAATGGAAATCCATGCAGCGTCACCGCACCCGATGCATATTCCAGGTCATTTTGAATCTGTTGAAGCCTTGCCGTGAGCGTGGGCAACCAAGTGTGAAACGAGATGGATAGATCTTCAGTTGACAACCCTTCCTCAATTCGCTGACTCGCGAGAACACATTCTTGGATTTCAATTTCCGATAACTGTTGTGTCCAATCTTTTCGCTCTTTTAGATCTCGACCCAGCCAAGCAGCTCCGATATCCCTTGCATCTAAATTCACTTTCGATACACCTCAGCAAAACCGATTCTTAATATTAACGTTGGTGCACGTCACCTTACGGAGACCTACCCGCCTTCTCCATCAATTATCGTCTCAAGCACGTGATCTCGACCACCACCCAACAAAATGCCACAAGGCAGAACAAGCGACACGTTATCTAACTTAGGTTGAGTTTACATTCATCATCACGAAAATCCGTCAAGATGAAGTTACAAGTACAATGGACTACAATGCTTGTTTGCCGTCATCGCTTGATGATTCTTATCCATACTTTAGGCTTGTGGAAATCTACGTTGGCTAATCAATCTATCATTTCGAGGGTCTTGCTAGGCTTGGTTGCGATGATCCATGGCTCCTCCGTGTACGGGGAAGATCATGTTCGCTTCGCTACAGATGTTCAACCTATCCTTTCCAACCACTGCTACACGTGCCATGGACCCGATGAAAATACCCGAGAATCCGGCTTAAGATTGGATCAGCGATCCTCTGCCTTGGCGACCGCCGAAAGCGGCCAGACGCCGATCGTTCCGGGTGATCTCCAGCGCAGTGAAGTTTATCAACGCATCACGTCAGATGACGATGAGCTAAGAATGCCTCCATCAGACCCAAACCACCGCCTCACATCTCAAGAGGTGAACACACTTGCTCAGTGGATCATGGAAGGGGCTGAGTATGAGTTGCACTGGGCCTTCACAGCACCGCAAAAGCCCGAGATGCCAACGGTATCTGAATCAGATTGGGTACAGAACCCCATCGACCTTTTCATTCTGAAGGAACTTCAGAGACTCGGAAGAACACCCGCCATTGTGGCGAATCGTGAAGCCCTCATTCGACGCGTGAGCTTCGATCTTACTGGACTACCACCAACGCTCGACGAAATCGACACGTACCTTGGGGATGACCGACCTAATGCCTATGAAAGAATGGTTGATCGTTACTTGCACTCTCCACACTACGGAGAGCACCTCGGAAGATATTGGCTGGATCTAGCTCGCTACGCTGATTCAAACGGATATCAATACGACACCGAACGTGAACAGTGGGCTTGGCGTGACTGGGTGATTCACGCGTACAACTCAAATCTTCCTTTCGATGAATTCACCATCCAACAGATTGCTGGTGACTTATTACCCGATTCCACCGATTTGGAAAGACTGGCAACCGGCTTCAACCGAAACCATGGGATCACCATTGAAGGCGGAATCATCGATGAAGAGTACCGAACTGAATACGTAATGGATCGTGTTGTTACCACAGCATCTGTATGGCTCGGTATGACGATCGGATGTGCTCGCTGCCATGATCACAAATATGACCCAATCAGCCAAAAGGAGTTTTACGAACTCTTCGCGTTGTTTAATCAGGTACCCGAACGCGGGATGCGTGGCTTCGCACCTCAAGAAAAAATTCCATCGCCCCTGGAAAACCCAGAAGTCATTTCTCTGAAAAGAGAATTACAAATTCTACAGCGGGAGTTAACCGAACCCATCGACTTGACCAAACAAATCTCCAAATGGGCCGCGAGCCTGAGAAGAAATCGGCCGTTGAGTTGGGAAATTGCAGCTCCCGCTCAGTTGGCATCCAGTGGTGGCTCCACACTCACCAAGCTGGATGATCAGTCGATACTCATAAGCGGAAAAAACCCTCAACAAGACATCTATACGATTACTGCTGAGACCGCCTCAACGAACCTCAGAGCGATCCGCTTGGAAGCACTAACGCATCCATCTCTTCCAGGCGGTGGGCCGGGTAGACACTCTAACTCCAACTTTGTGCTCAGCGAGTTCGAACTGGAAGCAATCTCGATCCTCAACCCCAACAACAGTAGGAAAATTAAATTTAAGAGTGTTGTGGCAGATTACTCGCAACAGGGCTATGAAATCGGCAAAACCATAGATGGGCAAGTTTCCAACAACAGTGGCTGGGCTGTAGACGGACCAACTCGAAAAAAGTCGGCAACAGCGATTTGGGTCGCTAATGAACCTTTTGGATATGAAGGGGGGACTCAATTGAAGTTCACCCTCAAACACCAAGCGAACTTTGCCACACACGGTATTGGTCGCCCAAGGCTATCGATCACCTCGGACATGCGTACCCGATATGAATTCACTAATATTCCAAAATCCATCCTCGCCAAAATTGAGAAACCCTTTGAAGAATTGGCAGAGAAGGAACAGCAGGAATTGACCGCATATTTTCTTGAAAAACATGATCCACGCGCTGACCTTCGTCGGCAAATAGAGAACTTGCAAAATAAATTGAACCAGCTGATTCCCACAACAATGGTAATGGCTGAGCTCTCGCAACCGCGCACGACCCATATTCTCGAACGTGGACAATATGATCAACCTGGGGCACCGGTCACCGCAGGCGTTCCAGAATGTTGTTCAGCATCGACGAAGATGGAAATCAAGAACCGGCTTGATTTTGCGACGTGGCTAACCGAACCCAATCACCCACTTACTGCACGTGTTGCTGTAAATCGTCATTGGCGTCGATTATTCGGGCGTGGCTTGGTGGAAACTGCCGAGGACTTTGGCATTCAGGGTGACCTACCTAGTCATCCTGAACTTCTTGATTGGCTCGCTACAGATTTGATCTCTAATGGGTGGGATATCAAATACTTACAACGTCAGATCATCACCTCCGCGACCTATCGACAGTCATCCATCGTAGAGCGTGAAAGCTATGAGTTCGATCCTGATAACCAATGGCTATCACGCGGACCAAGATTCAGACTAGATGGTGAACAAATACGAGATTCAGCACTTTCAGCAAGTGGATTACTGCACACACAACTTGGAGGAAAGAGTGTCTTTCCCTATCAACCTGAAGGCCTTTGGCTTGAACTCAATAATCGACCGGGATACTCAAAAGCTTATCCGCAAGGTACTGGGGAGGATTTGGTAAGACGAAGCATCTACTCATTCTGGAAGAGAACGGTCCCATCACCCATGCTCAAAACCCTTGATGCGCCAGAACGAGAATTCTGCACCATTCGACGCTCCAGGACCAACACACCACTGCAAGCTTTGCTACTGTTAAATGGTACACAATTCATGGAGGCCTCGATCTTCCTCGGGTCCCGTATGATGCTGGAGGGTGAAGGCGATATAACACAACGAATTGCCTTTGGTTTTCGGCTGGTGACCTCACGTTTTCCTTCAGAGGAAGAATTAAAGATTTTACGACAAGAGTACAATGCATCTCTGCAACAAACAGTGGATGTGAAAGAAGATGATCCAAGCTTGGGTTTGGTTATCGTTAAACTTCGTGATCTTCAACTCAACCCAACTCAATTACGCGCCTACGCAAACGTTGCGAGGATCATTCTTAACCTGGATGAATCCATCACCAAAAGCTGACCTGACACGGTACTAGAAACACCGCCTACACACTCACCATGCAGACCTTAACACTCCCACACAATTTAGATCGCCGTCGTTTCTTGGAGCGAACCACCCGCGGTCTGAGCAGTCTTGCCTTAGCAAGTCTTTTGAACAACCAGACTGATCAGGCTCTCGGTGATACGGTAGATGGTGCGGCGAATCCTGCGAACCCTCTGCCACATTTTGCTGCTAAAGCGAAACGTGTCATCTATATGCTTCAGTCGGGTGCACCGTCTCAAGTTGATCTGTTTGACTATAAACAGACGCTGAAAAATCTCCATCTGACTGAATTACCTGATAGCGTAAGACAATCTCAACGTCTGACAGGAATGACCGCTGGCCAAAAGCAGTTTCCGATCGTTCAGTCACCCTGGAAATTTAATCGACACGGTCAGTCCGGAACACGATTCAGCGAGCTATTACCTCAAATAGGTTCAGTGGCGGATGACTTATGCGTTATTAAATCGATGCACACCGAAGCCATCAATCACGATCCAGCAATCACTTTTTTCCAATCTGGGAATCAGCAACCGGGTCGACCAAGTGTGGGAGCTTGGCTTAGCTATGGTCTAGGCAGCGAGACAGAAAATCTACCAGCATTCGTCGTTCTTCTGAATAAAAACTCCTTCTTTCAAGCCCAACCACTTTACGATCGACTTTGGGGAAGCGGCTTCCTCCCGTCGAAGTATCAGGGGGTAAAATTTCGGAGTACGGGAGATCCGGTCCTTTACCTAAAAGATCCGCTAAATAGTTCAGCGTCGATCCGAAGAGCTAGATTAGATCGACTTTCCGCCCTCAACCAAATCCGATCCAAAACAGTGGGTGAGCCAGCAATCGATTCGCGCATTGCACAGTATGAAATGGCTTTTAGGATGCAAGCATCGGTTCCTGAATTAACCAATCTAAATGATGAACCGGAAAGCACATTTAAACTTTATGGAGAAGATGCAAAAATTCCGGGCAGCCACGCAGCAAACTGCCTGCTCGCAAGAAGGCTTGCTGAGAGAGGAGTACGATTTATTCAGATTTTCCATCGCGGTTGGGATCATCATTCTAATGTAAAAACACATTTACCGACGCTCGCCAAAGAAACAGACCAAGGTTCGGCAGCACTCATCAAAGATCTTAAACAACGAGGAATGCTCGAAGATACATTAGTGATTTGGGCAGGGGAATTTGGAAGAACGGTTTATTCACAAGGCAATCCCAATACTTTTGGTCGAGACCATCACCCCAGATGTTTTTCGATCTGGATGGCAGGCGGCGGAATCAAAGGTGGGTATTCTCATGGCGAGACCGACGACTTCTGCTACAACATTATTCAAGATCCAGTCCACGTTCATGATTTTCATGCAACGTTGCTCCATTGCCTTGGCATTAACCACAAGCAACTCACCTATCGTTTTCAAGGGCGAGATTATCGATTGACCGATGTTCACGGGAAGGTCGTTCAAGATATCCTCGCGTGAGACTCCGCAGATCTCTGTCACCATGACCCAACATTCACCTTATCGAATTCGAATGAAAATGTATTACCCACCTGCCATTCTGCTGTTACTCGCAACCACTTACACTTGTTCGTTACATCTCCCTCTCGCAGCAGGCGAAAACGAAGTCAAGCCAACGAAACATCGTATTGACACCCACATTCATCTCTATGACACACGGAGGGATGTTGAAATCACCTGGCCACCCGAATCGGACGAGATTCTTTATCAGCCGCATTTGCCAAACCAATACACCCCCCTGGCGAAATCATCCGGCGTGACAGGTGTAGTGGTTGTCGAGGCGAGTCTTAATTACGACGACAACCAATGGGTGCTCGATTTAGTGGCGAATGAAAAGGATTTTTACGTTGGCCTTGTCGGCAACATCGATATCAATGAAAAGGAATTCAGGGCCCGATTACGCGAACGAAAAAAAGATTCCAGATTCGTAGGCATCCGCCCGAGGAACCGTGAACCGATTGACTATACAGACAAAGTTGTATTAAAGAATCTCCGGATCCTTGCCAGGAATGACCTGACGATGGATTACCTGACTAACGGAGGTGGTATAGCTGGTCTCGAAGCGATTGAAAAAGTAGCAACCGAAATTCCCAAATTAAAAATCGTCGTCAATCACTGCTTAGGTTACAACTTCGACGGTAAAGCACCATCAGAGGATTGGATCAAAGCTGTGAATCAACTCGCATCGCATCCAAATGTTTCTTGCAAGATTTCTGGTCTCTACCAACGATCAACTCAGCAACCGGCACCCCAAGATATCACTTACTACGAAGATGTCCTCGAAGTTCTTTGGAGTGCATTCGGAGAAGATCGTTTAGTTTACGGGAGCAACTGGCCTGTTACCAAGCACACCGGCTCCTATCAAAGCTTTGTTCAACTTGTAGATCAATTCATCAGCAAAAAAGGTTCCGAGGCCAGGGAAAAATATTACTGGAAGAACGCAACGGAGCTCTACAAGTTGCCACTCAAATAGATCTTTCAAATGATCTATTACTCAAAACTCCCCTCACTGCGTCCACAAACCATGAGGGGCAGAGATGTCCAAGCGAAGTTCTTTGAAGTCAGGGATGAACTGGCTGTCATCCCATTTTGAAGACCGAGAGCTTTTCAATCGAGAAAATTCTCTGTTTGCACGAGTGCTCTTATCAATTTTTGTATTGGATAGCCCTCGCTTCCTAATTCTCTCACGATCTTGTGCGTGACTACACGATCTCCCGGGGTTAGCTCTCTTGCGAGTGCATAACGCATAAGATGCTGCGTGAAAGCATTTGCAAACTGCTCAGACTCTCCCAGCAAACGCTTTTTGAACTCGGTCACGTCACTGAAGGCGTCACGCTGAAATAGCTTGCCGCTCACGTCGACATCTCTGCCATTTTTGTATCTTGTACGCCAACGCCCCGTAATATCGTAATTTTCGAGAGCGAAACCTAACGGATCCAGTTGGTTGTGACATCCAGAACATGATGGGTTTGCACGATGTTGTGAAAATTTCTCGCGAATCGTTAATTCTGTTCCGCCGGCTTCCTCATCAAGCGGCGGAATATCATTTGGTGGGGGGAGAGGGGGATCATTAAATAACACTTCTGTCACCCATACACCTCGAGCAACGGGGTGCGTTCGATTGGGTCCGGAAGTCATGGTAAGCACCGCGGCATTCGTCATGATGCCTCCGTAACGAGGATCCTGTACTTCGGCACGATCGAAGGTTGGATCACTCATTAATTTCTTCAGCCGATCTTCGAAAGACCTCTGATTTGCTCTCTTCACTTCCCCAAGATCGATGTCAGCAGGAATCTCGGTAAGAGCTTTTCTTGCAACCTTCAATTCCCTCCGTTCTTGGTCAATGACTGACATTTGGTTCCCGGTCAACGCAAGGCGGAGTTCCTCATCTGTAAGATAACTTCCACCATACCGGAAAGCGCTCAGAACATCAGTCTCCGATAAAGGTCGATCGTAGAGTGCTGCACGATCAATACGCACATTCAAGTATCGATTTCCACCAGCAGGTAAATGGCGAAGCCCAAACAATACAGAGGATTCTCCGCTCTTAAACTTTGCTCGGTTTTTTGTAAAAGATCCGCCGTAGGGCTCTCCATTGCGGTAAAGCTGAGTGGTTCCGTTCTCGTGATAAACCATCACCAAGTGAATCAATTCATCCGTGATGTTCTCGGCAAAGGAATCAGGAAAGTCATCCGTTCGAGCAAAGCCGTTGCTTCCGGAAATCCAATGGCGATCTTTTCTTTCGCCAATCACAATCGAATCAAACAATCCTCCGGGTCCCTGCATGGTCATCAGTCCACCACCTCTCTGATCAAGATCAGACAAAGCAAACAACACTTCGAAACTCTTACCTGCGAATTCAATCGGTAAAGCCGAACTTTTTAGAAATGACTTTTGAAGGACGACTGCCCCATTTTCGTAAGTGACTGCACCCTCTGCGGTGAGATGTAATTCACCAACACTATCTCGCAAATTCTCGTCGAATTCCCAAACTGCATAAGGCTTAAGATCGATTGTATTTGGAACGCCATTTCGCTTCCGTAAGATCCCCTCGCGCACCGGCTCGATGATCGCTTCAATTCGTCTTTCATGGTCGCCAATCTGTTGGCGGAGTTTTGCTCGTGCCTGAGCTCGTTCCTCGTTGGTTTTTTGAATTGCATCCTGGTCAACAGGGTCTGGTTTTAAGTTGCCAAAGTACCACTCTGTCAGAAACTTACTTTGATAGACAACCTCTGGTGATAGGAATTCGATGATAGATCGATTCTCCAAATAGATCAGATCAAATAACAACAGAGGTTCGACAAGCATGTGCAATCCCGCAGGAGCCTCTGGATTCAAAGAGTAAAACCGATTCAGCTTGGGATTGGGTGTAGCCGCCAAAACGTTTTCTAATTGCAGCCATTGAACGGGAAACGAATCAAGGAACCGCTGCACTTTGGCATCAGCAAGCATTCTTTTCACGGTTTTATCGAGCACATCCGGATCACGTAATTCTCCACTCTCGGCGAGGTCCAACAGTGGAAGATCAGGACCGCTACTCCAAAGGAAATAGGAGAGCCGTGAAGCTAAAGGGTAACAACTACTCTCTTCAGCTCGAGAAGAAGTTCTGTAGAGGAATAGTGGTGAAGATAATACCGCAGCAGCTACTTTCTTCATCCCCTTTTCCACCGAGTGCTCAGCTTCAATCTGAACTAAGGCATATTCGACATATCGTTCCAATGTGGCCACTTCAACGTTCTGCCGAAATGCAAGCCTCAGGAAGTCACTCAGGCGACTCCTGACAAGCACTCCCAAGTTCTCTTCAGCTTGGGGTTCAGAAAAAAACTGTGACCAGATACCAACCGTCTCCGAGTTGAAATCTGGACTCTCAACGATTGACACGCTTAATTTAAAAAAAGAGTCGAGCAAGAGAGGAGATAGCGTAAGTTGATTCGCCTGATTATCGTACCCATGCTCGGCTCGCAGATCTTTGGGAAAAGGCTTCACACCCTCCAGGACCGGCTGCTGATGAAGCGATGCGGGCAGTACTCGGACGCGGTCGGGAAGATGCTGTTATTGGTTGGCTGTTTCGGAAACCTCCAGATAATTGTCTTCTCGGTGAATGAGTTTTTCCGCGAGGACAAAAAGGTCACGATCAAGCTGAAAAAGATCTCGCACTGTGTAGTTGTATTGAAACCTGTTTAGGCGGCGGATCGGATTGGGTTCGATCTCGGCATCCTTCACCAACGCTTCTAATCTAGACCTCATTGGGATCAGAGCTGCATTCAGAATCGCTTGATCCAATATTTCATGATCCGGAGGCGGCATGGTCCTGTGCGATACTTCTTTGATCACCCGCTCCAAGAGTGCAGGATTTTCAAAAACCGAGCGAGGACCTTTCTCGACATCCAACCGCACGTCCCCGCTAGGATCATCAGAACTATGACAATCTAAGCAATGGTTCTCGATCAATTGGATGGATCCAATGTCTGCTAACTCATTTGCTGCACAGACAGATGCGAACCCAAAGCAGAAACAGGCGACGATCATTTTCATCATCATGTGCGATTCCTAACGGAATGGTTTGGACTTGTGATCCCAGACATGTGGACCGTCTCAACAAGAATACTGCCGCGACGGCACTCAGATTCAATCAGCTCCACAGCTCCGAAATCACACCCGTACTGTCAGCGTAGGAATCCCTCTCCAAGCCCATGAGCTGCGCGATGGTTAGCCACAGGTTGGAGTTGAGTGTTCCACTAGGCATTTTGATAAATCGACCCTGCTTGATCTGGTTCTGTGCTTTACCTGTAATCATCATGGGTAGATCGTAGTACTGGTGCGTTGCTCCATCACCGAGACCTGCTCCGAAAGCGACAAGCGAGTTATCAAACATCTTGCTACCATCGACTTCTTGCACCTCTTTCAGTCTCTTCATCAGATACGCAAATTGTTCCATATGGAAAATATCGATCTTCTGTAGCTCTTTATAACCTTCACCCTTTTGATTATGCGTCATGTTATGGTGCTGCACGGGCTGATCGAATACACCTTCATACATCAATGTTGCGTCCCATCTTTCAGGGCCAATCATAAATGTCGCTACATTGGTGATTCCCATCTGAAATGCCAAGAGCATGAGATCCATCTGTAGCCTGATGTATTCACCTCTCGGCAATACCTCATTTTTAGGAATATTAAGATCTACGCCTGAAAGCATCTGGTCCATCTTGGAAATACGCAACTCGATACTGCGAACCATTTCCATATACTCGTCTAACGTACGTCGATCTTTTGATCCGAGTTTGTTGGCGAGGCTGCGAGCATCCGCAAGTACCAAATCTGATACCTCCGTTACGTGAGATCGATAGCTTTCTTTCAAAAACAGGCGATCATACAGCTTCTGTGGATCCCTGATTGAAGGTGCAATTTTACCTGGTCCATACCAGGAAATATTGTCAAATTCGATTGGCTCCTTGGGGGCTGTAAAACCGTTACAGCTAATTTCCAGGGTGTTGTAGACAGACGAAAAACCAACAGCGTCCCCGATGACCTGATCTAAAGTTCGGCCATTGGGATGTGCCATGCCCCGATTTGCAGCTTGCTCTGGAGAAACACTTGTCAAATAACAAGAGGCACCCTGCGCATGCACATCTTGGCCATTTTTGTAGGTTCGATCCAATCCAGTGATCAACGTAAAGTCTTGAGTGTGTTGCCGAAGCGGCTCCATCGTTGATGTGAGCTCAAGTGGATAGATACCAGGTTTATTGAGGAACCTTCGTTCGTTTTTTGTTTTGTCAGCGTTAAATCCACCAATGAAGCCGGGTATTTCCGCTTCTTCTTCTCCGGGAAAAAAACAGCGGCGGACAATCCCATTAGGTAAATAGATGATGGCTAGTTTCTTAGTGGGAGCGCTGATGGAGGAGGAAGCTTTGTCCGCCCAAATCAGTGAATCCATCATTGGTAGAGTGAGGGTTGCCCCACCACCTCTTAAAACTGCTCTCCTTGATAGCTCCATTTTACCTCTCCTGATTAACATCGCCCGAAGGCAGTGAAGATGACGTCATCACAGACTTAGCGTAGAGTCCCGCTTGCGTTACACAGTTTAATCGCCACCCATCATCCGAGGGAATCACGCTAACTAATTTCGCGGGATTGCATCCAGTAATTGACTATAGATCAGGGAAAATCACCCGACTATCGATAACCGTCTCACTCGAAGGGAGTCAAGAGCTCCCCCACAACAGAAGTCGCGTTGGGTGGTGGAACCAGATGCAGAAGCATTCTCGCGATCATCGGAATCTTACTGGAGCCGTGATTGCGCAGAAACCACGCCACCTGCCGATTTGTTTCCATGGATTTTGGACCGATGGATCGTACGAAAAAATTAGTGAAAGCTCGTGCCCGATGATCGCGGTAGGCATCGAGATCAAAGTTTTTGCTGAGCAAACCGAGTCGCCCTACGGCTTCAGCAACTAGTAAGAAACTAAAGCATTTATAACAACGCCCACAATTCAAAAAGATCGTGTTATCGTGAGAACCCCTTACACATAAATTGATCTTCCCCGTGAGTGAGTGATTTGCCAGAACCTCCAACATTTTCTCCAGTCGCGTAGAGTCACCACCAAATTGGGAAAACTCGTTTTCTCTCGTCCTGAGCATAGGCAATAGAATCGGATTCAGCGCATCAATGACACGACAAGGCATAGCTTTCAACCCAACTTGCAGGTCTGTACCCGAAGCGAATAAATAACGGTGGTAAACGGGTGAGAGGGAAAGGGTAGCAGCCGTTGTCCTCATGCTATGACTCTCAAGAAATGAGTAATCAGAAAAGAACTTCGCGGTGTCACAGGATGCCCCTGCTAGCTCTAGACCATACTCACCAGAAAATCTCTTCGCATGTTCGACATTAGTTTCGTAAAGGCTATCACGCATCACGCTCCCCACTTTGTGATGCATCAACATCGAAACGGAATAATCATCAGGGAGTTGAGGGTCTCCGATTTTCCGATTGATCAGTTGCATGCTATCAACACCACCACTAAATCCGGTTGCAACGTGATCACTGGTGGTGATTGCATCACGCAGATCTCTTGGATCCGCTTCGACGTTTACCGTTTGCAGTTCTGGAAAGCAGAGTTTTAGTACTGTCTGCAGACTGCCTCGAGCATGAAAGAGAAGGTGTGGATCCACTGGATCTTCAACAAGGATATCCTGCTTTGTTTTCATCGCGTGCATGAGCAGCAGAATCAAAAAACAGTCCGGCCTTGGCTGCACACTCTCTAATCCCTCCACACTACTGAATCGTTGAAACCTGACATCGGTATCACCATCACGCGAGGAGATTGCAGCGATCAGATCGCTCCGATCTTGATGGCTCTCTTGCCTGAGATTGGAGATGCGTAAGGCCATACTCTCAATGATTATGTGCTTGGGATTTGAGATGAGTTACTAAGATTGGAAAGATCTTGGAATCCTTCAAAAACTATGGCTAGATCGAGTACGGCATCCAGTTCAGTTCTCAAGCAGTTGAGGAACATCAGGATGTAAAGGCCGATTGAGGGTGTCCTTACTCAGTGCCCCTTGAGGAACTGGTGGGCACTGTTTAAGTAAATACTCGAGTTCTCGGCGGACCTGTCGCGCCTCTTCATTAGCGGACTCACTGAGATCTTGCTGCTCATCGAGATCCACGGGAACGTCATAATATCTTCCGTCACGATAAAGCTTGTACCTTGCGGTTCGCGCATACTGCCCTGGTTTCTTGTTCCAGTAACATTGGTAATGACACAACACCCACTCTCGTAGTCGGCCGGGCTCTCCATTGAGCTGAGGAAAAAAGCTTCTCCCATCGAATGGCTCCTGTGAGGTCTTTACCGTGCCTGCTGCATCGAGCAGAGTTGCGTAGAAATCCGTAAAGTCGATGAGGTCAGGTAGAACCGTGCCTGGAGGTGTATGCCCTTTCCACCTCGCCACAAAAGGGACGTGTGTCCCATTATCTTTCATCCCTGCTTTTCCACCTTTAATTTCTCTTCCGTCCCACTGCGAACGAATACCTGTATTGGTTCCATTGTCTGCGGTAAACATGATGATGGTGTCTTCTGCGATTCCAAGATCATCAATTTTCTTTGTAATGCGTCCTATCAAGTGATCCATGTACTGAACCATCGCAACAAAGTTTTTCTTCTTCGCTTCATATCCTTTTGGTGCTCGGTTCAGGCCATGTGTGATTGGTTGTTCTCCAACCGTCTCGGGTGTGGGGACAAACGGGTCGTGCACCAGAACCATTGGATAGTAGACAAAAAACGGATCATCGACGTTATCCTCCATAAAGTCACAGATAAAGTCCGTCAATAAATCAGGTCCATACTTTCCTTGATTCATTTCCTTGCTGATAAACTTGCCGTTGTGTTCAAGAGGTGGATTCCAAAAACGCTCTCCCCCATCTCCGCCCTTACCCTTGGTGACTTGCCACAGCAAGGATTCGTGAAATCCAGCGTTTTGTGGCCTCTTGGGATCCTGATGACCGGGTAGCTGGTTATAGAGACCATTTAACTGCCATTTTCCCGCGATCGCCGTCCGATACCCAGCCTCTTGCATCATGTGTCCAAATGTTCGCTCTTGGGGATCGAGATAACCGAAGTGCGTGTAGTTACGAAAACCATATTTGCCGGTCATTATCTTGACGCGCGAAGGCGTGCAGATAGGTGTCGAGTAACAGTGTTCAAAACGTATCCCATCGGAAGCAAGTTGATCGATATGCGGCGTGGAGTAATCCTCACCACCGTAACATCCAAAGCACTCCCAACTGACATCATCCGCCATAATCAGCACGACATTGGGTCGATCAGAAGCCAGCAGGGAATGCGTCATGAACGAAAAAAATAGAATTGACGTTGCTAATTTCATCACAACGATGGACCTAAACGAGAAATGGTTTGCCAAAGTAAAAATTGCCGTATTATTCTGAGAAGGCTTTCAGGCTACCATATAAAGTCCCTCGACGTTTATCCGAATTAAGATAGAGATTTAGAGTAGCGAAGAAAAAACGGATGGCTGCCTCGTAAATTGATTAGACAATTCGGAACCCGTCGCGGAACGGGGAAACTTGAAGAGTATCACGAACAAAAACGAATTCGCATCTTAAAAAGCAACACAATGAGATTATTCCTGATCAGTCTGCTTGCGGTATTGCCCTATGCATCTTTAACGGCAGACGATTTCAAATCCATTTTTAATGGTCAAGATCTTTCGGGTTGGGTTGGAAAAGACAACCACTGGAAGGTCGATTCAGGTGTGATTAAAGGTGAAACTACCAAAGAAAACCCAACCAAATCCAATACGTTCCTCATTTGGGAAGGCGGTGAGGTTGGAGACTTTATTTTCAAGACTCTTGTCCGTTTCTCCGGAAACAACTCTGGTGTGCAGTATCGTAGCGAGCGAATGGGTGATCCATCACAATTCGCAGTCAAAGGATACCAAGCAGATTTACATCCCAAGCCTGAATACTTCGGGATGCTTTATGCCGAAAAATGGCGAGGTATCGTTGCCAAGCGATTTCAAAAGGTAGTCGTTGATAATGATGGTAATGCCGAGGTGGTTGGTGAAGTTGGAGATCGCAATCAGAACTTGACTGATTGGGAATGGAATGAACTAACCATCATCGCAGTCGGCAATCGCCAAATTCACCAGGTCAATGGCGTAACAACGATGGACCTGATCGACAATCACCCTGAAGCAAAACGCAAAGGCATTCTGGCGTTGCAACTTCATGCGGGTGCACCCATGAAGGTGGAATTTAAAGATCTGAGAATAAAAGAACTGAATTCAGATCAAGGGAAGGAAGCCATCAAACCCTTCGTGAAGAATGAAGGGAATTTAGCAACACCTGTTGACCGCATCTCCGTTGCTGACGGGTTTAAAGTTGAATTACTTTATTCTGTACCTGGAGATTCTCAAGGTTCGTGGGTGAATCTCTGCGCAGATGAAAAGGGCCGACTGATCGTCAGCGACCAATTTGGTGGCCTATACAGAATACAACCCCCTGCCGCTAATCAAGTACTCGGTCTCGAGGATATCCATGAAGTCCCCGCTGACATTCGCGCTGTCAATGGAATGGCTTGGATTAACAAAGCCCTTTATGTCGGCGTTAACGACTACGAACGCAAAATACCCTCTGGACTATATCGCATCACCGACAGCAATGATGATGATGAATTGGATCACGTGGAGGTTCTCAGAGAATTTGAAGCCAGGGGAGATCATGGTGTACACGCGGTTGTGCCGAGCCCTGATCAGGATTCACTTTTTCTGGTGACTGGCAACAGTACGACGATGACCGAAATCAGTGATCACTCGCCGGTTCCAAGGAATTGGGGTGAAGATCACTTACTAACCAGCTTTCCTGATGGACGAGGACACAATCGAGGTGTTCTGGCACCAGGGGGTATCATTTATCAAGTTGATCTGGAGGGCAAAGAATTTCGCGCGTATGCGAATGGCTTCCGTAACATCTTTGACGCAGCATTTAATCGCGACGGCGAACTGTTCACCTACGATGCTGACATGGAGTACGATTTCAATACGCCATGGTACAGGCCGACTCGGATCAATCACGTCGTCAGTGGTGCTGAGTACGGTTGGCGTAATGGTGCTGGCAAACGTCCCACGTTCTACCCAGATAATTTACCCGCAACCATTGATATTGGCCCTGGATCGCCCACTGGAGTGACTTTTGGTTACGGTGCGAAATTCCCCAACCGATACCAAGATGCTCTGTTCGCTCTGGATTGGAGCTGGGGAAAGCTGTACGCCATCCATCTCGAACACGATGGAGGATCCTATAAAGCTACCAAGGAAGAATTCCTCACCGGTGCTCCGCTGCCAATCACTGATGCGATCATCAATCCAATCGACGGAGCAATGTACTTCACCATCGGAGGTCGAAAGGTTCAATCTGGACTCTATCGAGTCACCTATGTGGGGACCGAGACGACAGATGAATCTGTAAAACCACAGATGATCAACTCCGCTCAGAAACTGCGTCGCAGACTGGAATCCTTTCATGGGAAAATCAACCCTGGAGCTCTGGATGCCGCGTGGCCCCACCTTGCCAATCCGGATCGCTACATTCGTCATGCCGCCAGAATAGCCATCGAACATCAACCCGTTGAATCATGGATCGATCGTGCACTGGTGGAAGAGGATGACGCAATCAAAGTAGAGCTACTGCTCGCGCTCTCTCGATCAACTGCTGATTGTCCACTCCATTCAAACGATGGAGCAACAAGCACTGACGCGGTATTACGTGACAAATTAATCGCAAGCTTCTTGGACATTGATTTAGACTCAATCACCGCTGATCAACAAATCACTGCCTATCGCGCAATGCAAATCCTTTTACACCGATTTGCAAAACCCGACGCACAAACCATTGAATCCATCATTGGAAAATTGGATCCAAGATTCCCGGCAACTACTCCAGAATTGAACTGGATACTTTGCGAAACACTCGCCTGGTTGCAGGCACCGAACACTGCAAGCAAAGCGATTGCGTTGATAAAAGATTCACCCACGCAAGAAGAACAGATGCAGTACGCACGCTCGATTCGGTTCTTGAAAACTGGATGGACGAAGCCGTTGCGAATTGAATACTTCAACTGGTTTCTCAAAGCAGCGAACTATCGCGGCGGTGCAAGTTTTGAAAAGTTCATTGAGTTTATTAGAAATGATGCTGTGGCAACTTTGAGTCCAGAGCAAAAAGAATCACTCAAGGTTGTTCTGGCTAAGGAACCAGAGAAGAAGTCCGCACTTGAGAATTTAGGCGAAGTTTTTGTTGACCGGAAAGAAAAGCAATGGACACTCAACGAACTCAGTAATTATACAAGCGAGCATCTTACCAACCGAGATTTTAATAACGGAAGAAAGATGTTCGCAGCATCGGGTTGCTATGCCTGTCATCGCTTCAATAACCAAGGGGGCATGACCGGCCCTGACCTGACGACAGCGGGCAGAAGATATTCCATCCGTGACTTGAGCGCTCAGGTGGTCACTCCAAGCAAAGTCCTCAACGAGCAGTTCTCCGCGGTGAAGATCCTGACCGATGACGGGCGACTCCATTCAGGTGTGATTGTCAATCTTGGGGTGAGGCGTGATGGTGACATGTTGGTATTAAATACCGATCTCACCGACCCCAATGCTCGAGTCAGTATCGACAGAAATACCATTGAGCAACTTGCAATTTCCAAAACGTCTCCCATGCCGTCTGGTTTATTTAATCGGATGACAAAACCCGAAATCGCTGACCTGATCGCCTACCTGCTAAGCGGGGGAAACCCAAAAGACCAAATGTTCAAACCTTAGAACCTTTACAGATGGAGACTCCGGTCTCAAGAAGCGATTCAAGATTAAATCCCAAGATGATTTATTGAACACATGTGACTGCCTTAGCTTGGCACACATGCAACACCCTCAACCTCAATGCATGGCTGACGAATACTCTGTTGCTTATTGAGATTTTCACTCAGCAATGCATATCAACTCTTTCATCGTTCTTGCGTAGAGTCGACCTTTGCTATAGGCCATACTCGAAAGCGACCATGTACGACCTGCATGTCCAAGATCACTGATGGATACGATGGATTCATCATTTAATTCAGGACTATTCCAGCGAATCACATAGACTGTCCCTATCATCGTAGGCATATATAGATAATCCCCGACCACGATTGGGCTTGCAGCAGAAACATGTCCCCATCCATCCAGAGTGGCTCGCTTATCTTGGTAGACGAGAAACCCATCCTGATTTCGCACATCATTTTCCAACGCTTGATTCCATCGCACCGTATCGTTTGAATCTTCACGAACTACCTGCACAGGTACTTGTAAATACTCTACTTTTTCATTTACCAAATCCACGCGTCCGATTAAGTATTGGCTGTGGGTACGAAAGAAATGAAAATTCTCAACCAGACAGTTTGTATGGTATGTCGTGGGTCGCGTTTTTTTTCCAAAATCCAAATCGATTTGCTTCTCCGTTAAATATCGTTTCAATTCGGGGTTGTACCTGCAGAGAGTCACATCGCGAGACAGGGATATATCTGACAATAAATCTCCGGTGTTGATATCGATAGTTTGATGCTGCATTCCGAGGAACGCAGCCGCGAAACGACGGTTCCAGACAGCGTTTTGATGCGCGTGGTAAGAGGGAATGGACGATTCCCAAAGGTTTTCTCCCGTATCTGCTCGCAGCAAAGAGAGTCCATAAGGTTCCTCAGGTGGTTGGTGGCCACCTCCTCGACCGGTCAAGATGGCGTACTCTCCATCTTTTATCTCTTGAATCATCGAGAGGGAATGGACCGACGACCCTGCCTCAGCTATCCAATTCAACTTGCCCGTTGAGATCTCGTAGGCATGAAGCCGCGTCCAGAATTCCTCACCCCTACCCAACGGTTTCGCACCCGCTTTAGTGGTAGCTTTGATAGGGAGATCTTCAGCAACGGTGCGAAGAATGATCACCTTACCGTCATGAAGGAGTGGCTCCTGTTGCCTCGCGTGGTGCCTTCCGAATGGTACCCAAGTCTTTTGCCAGATCAATTGACCACTATGGTCGTACGTTTGTATCGACCCACCCACATTAACAAAGCAGACATATTTGCCGTCTGTTACCGGAGTGGCTGCCGTATTATCACTGAAACCGCTTGCCATATCGGTTAGGCGAGTTGCGGGGAGCTCGCGCCTCCACAGCTCCTCTCCTGTTTCGGCATCAAAACACATTCCGTAAATTTCGCGGCCCGGCATGGAATCGGCAGACATCGGAGCATGACAGGTCAAAAAGACCTTCCCATTAGCAACGACGGGTGTGCTTTCGCCGGTATTAGGTAACGGAACACGCCACCGAATCGATTGGTTTCTTGCGACGCTAAAACTTTTCGGCGCGTTTCCAGACGTTTGATAATTATGTTTTGGTCCCGCGGCTAGAGGCCAATCTGCAAATCCCGGTGAAGGAAGCCCCATGAGCAGGCCATACGAAACGATAACCCATGCTCTGAATAACGAGCCGTGATGTTTAGTTTGTGCATCGTAATTGAGACTTCTCATCTACTTATCTTGGAGTTTCCAATGTTGCGGACATTTACTTTTTCTGAGGAAAAGCGATTACACCTCGATCAAAAACATTCGTCACACTTTACCATATTGAGTGATGGATCATTCTAAGATCTGCTCGGTCGTTTCAAGCATTGAACTGTAAGTCAACCGAAAATCAAAAACTCAAACTTTCCACCAGCCTAATGAAAAACCTGATCATCGCTATCGGATATCTGATAGGTGCCGCATACCTAACTAACGTAGAAGCGGAAGAAATCAAGAGGCCAAATATTCTGATCATCTTTACAGATGACCAAGGCTACTCGGATATCGGTTGTTACGGCAGTACTACCAATCGAACCCCGAGACTTGACCAACTTGCTCAAGAAGGAACACGCTTCACCTCTTTTTATTCACAAACTGTATGCGGACCCTCAAGATCGGCGCTGCTCACTGGACGCCAGCCGATCCGCAGTAAAGGATGGAGCATGCCCGCTTCGGAAATCACATTTGCTGAGCTGATGCAATCCGTTGGATACCAAACCGCGTGTATCGGAAAATGGGATGTTTCAAACCGCAAAGCCATCACTGAGCGGATGCCAAATGCGCAAGGCTTTGATTACTACTTTGGCACACTCGGAGCAAATGATAATGGAACCGTATCCTTTCACGAAAATAATTTACCTGGGGATTCCACATCAGATATGGGTAGCTTGACGAGACTGTACACCAACCATGCCATCGATTATCTGACATCACAACGAGATCCTGAGAAACCATTTCTGCTATATGTTGCCCACACGATGATGCACACCATCATTGATGCATCCGATCGGTTCCGTGGTAAGTCCGAAGGGGATTTATATGGCGATGTTGTGGAGGAGTTTGATTTTGAAACGGGACGACTGTTAGATACCCTCGATGACCTAGAACTATCCGATAACACATTGGTTATCTACACCAGTGATAACGGACCGTGGAATCAGGATAAATACACAAAGAGAAAGAAAGGGCACCCCGCCGATTCCATTTTCTGGGGCGATGCTGGACCATTACGAAATGGAAAGGGCTCACCCTATGAAGGAGGTTATCGTTTGCCTTGCATCATTCGTTGGCCAGGAAAAGTGCCGGAGGGAAATACTTCAGATGCGATCTTTGCAACCATCGACTTCCTACCCACATTTTCCTCCCTAGCGGGTTATGAAATCCCAACGGATAGACATATAGATGGGGTGGATCAACTCGATCTTTTGCTCGGGAAAACAGACTCAGGAAGAGATCATTTCTATTTCAATCGTGCAGGAGTTCGCAGAGGTCGATGGAAATACCTGCGAGCTTCAGCGCATTTCTATGGTTACGCCATCGAACCGAATCGTGAAAAAGTAGAAGAACTTTATGATCTCAAAATGGACATAGGGGAAACAAAAAATGTTGCCCTTCAATATCCAAAGCTACTTGCGGAACTGCGAGAACTAACACAATCCATTGAAGGCAGTGATGCCGGAGAATCCGAACCTGGAATTCAATGATGACCATGCCTTCTAATCTCGAATTCTCCACCCAAGACGTCCAGAAGATTCTCCCGGAACCTAAGCGGTAAACAAGGGTTCAAACAAGCTTTCGAAGATGCTCTTGGCTAAAGCAAATTTAATGTCAATCCAAAAATAGGACGTACGATGTATCGCAGACACCTTTTCTTCATCTCTTCACTTGGATTAGCTAGCGTGCTGATCGCGGTTGCTCAGCAACCACCACGGCCCCGACTACACCGCGTCATAAAAAAAGGAAATCTCCAACCGATTCCAGCGGACTCCACCAATCCACAAACAAACGAAGTCAGTATCGACATCGTGGGTAATCAACGAGTCATTCAAGCAAACGGGATACCAGCTCACAAAACCGGAACGTTCCCAAACCGAGGTAATCCTAATCGGATCTCTGTGCAGGACCACGAGTACAGAATTCCCGCTAATCCTAAACAAGCCACTGAATCTACGCCCATTCAAGGTGAATTTGGTGTAGCGATCAATGGAGTACCTTTCGACCCGGGGGCAGGGGAGTTCTACGATGGAGAACCTGGCTGGCAATATGAACCTCTGTCCGGAGCCATTGCGCTCGGCATCGACGTCTCGCATGCGCATGTTCAGCCCAACGGAAAATACCACTATCACGGACTGCCGACAGGCTTGCTGGACTCCGTAAAATTGAACTCAAAACAACATTCGCCACTGATCGGTTGGGCCGCGGATGGCTTTCCAATCTATGCCGTGTATGGTTATTCAGATCCGAACGACAGCAAATCAAAAGTTCAAAAGTTAAGCTCGAGCTATCAACTCAAAACTGGATCACGACCAGGTGGTGATGCCCCAGCGGGGATCTATGATGGTACTTTCGTTCGTGACTACGAATATGTACCTGGGAGTGGAGATTTGGATGAATGCAATGGCCGCCAAACGGTAACCCCTGAGTTTCCCAATGGCACCTACGCTTATTTTCTTACCGAGCAGTGGCCGGTGATTCCACGCTTTTGGAAAGGAACTCCATCACAAGATTTCCAAAGGGGAAGAGCGGGCGGAGGCCAACTATTCCCTCGAGGGCTTGGAGAACGATCAGCAGGAAGAAGTCCAATGGGTCAACGGCCTACGGGACCCAATGGATTTGGTGGATCCAGAGATTTTGGTGCACCCGGATCACGTAGGCCGAATGGCAACCAACCGTTTGGTGCTCCTCCAAAACCGGGACAAATATTACCTGATTTTGTGAAACGATCTCTCAATTTGACTGAAGATCAACAACAGCAAATCGACAAGCTCCAGATTTCAGTCGATGAACAGCTCAGAGAAATCCTCACTGAGGAACAAATTCGTCGCCTCGAGAATGGTGCTGGACTTCGATCACCGAGAAACCCACCACGCTTCTAATTTCTCGTCTCATCTAATCAATCAGACTGAACATGATCGCGCGCAATCATCATCCCAAATGTGATGTAAAAAAACATATCGATAAACCGGGTGAAAATTTACCAAAGGGTAACCTTTGGCTTTTCCTGATTATTTTTTTACTGATCAGTCCAGCAGTCGTCGCCCGTGGAGAAATAATGCTACCGAGCATTTTCTCAGACAACATGGTACTGCAACGCGACTTGAAAGTGCCTATTTGGGGATCGGCCGCAGTTGGTGAAGTGGTAACCGTAAAGTTTGCGGGACAAACGAAGCAGACCCAAGCGGATCAAGACGGAAAATGGATGCTCTACTTGGATCCTTTAACAACCTCGAGCGAAGAGCAAACGTTGGTGATTGATGGGAGCAACCAACTTAGAATCACAGGAGTGCTAGTCGGAGAGGTTTGGCTTTGTAGTGGCCAATCGAATATGGCTGACTCTTTTAATTCAAGTAAGAATCGATTCATTGAACCAAAGTATTTTGAATCAGGCCTAGAACACATGCGAGTCTCTACTCGCAATGGCTGGACACCTATCGATTCAAAAACTCAGCGGACAGTTTCCCGCGTGGGATTTTATTTCGGGGAAAAGTTGTATCGCGAATTAGGTGTGCCAATCGGTCTTATCCTGCGTTACAACTCAGGAACCCCTATTCAATCATGGATTCCAAAGGAAGAGTCAGAAGTCATCCGAAAACGACTGGACATTCCAGAGGACTGGAACGACTTTCAGGAGAATCGTAATCCAGGTGTGCAATTCGCCGACAAAATCGCACCGATTATACCCGTATGCTTCCGTGGAGTGATTTGGTATCAGGGCGAACGAAATGCAAAAGCGGAGACCGGTTATGAATACCGAGATCTATTGCCGTTCATGATCGAAACTTGGCGAAAGCGATTCACCGGTCATGCTTCGGGGACTTATCGAAAGTTCCCTTTCTACTTCGTACAAGTACCAACACAGGATTCGACAGGTGAGTGGCCATGGCTGAGAGATTCGATGCGGAGAGTTCTAAGCTCAACATCGAACACGGGTATGGCAGTCTTTTATGACCATGGACCCAGTTTGCATCCTGACAACAAAAAGGTGGCCGGGACGCGATTAGCTTTATGGGCTTTGGCTAAAGACTATGGGTATGCAGATCTAGAATATTCCGGACCGCTACTCAAAGAGGTTCGCTACAACAATCACCGTGCGGAGCTCGAATTCGATCATATTGCAAAAGGCCTCAAGAATCGTAACGGGAATCCGAAACAATTAGAGTTCTTTGAAATTGCAGGCCAAGATGGAAAATATGTACCTGCACACGCAGAGATAGTCGGAGATCAAGTCCACGTTACACACCCGAACGTGAATCAACCCAAATACGTTCGATATCTGTTTCGTAAAACGGAATCAAACCCGACAGTCAGCTTGGTTAATTCTGAGGATTTACCAGCATCGAGCTTTATCACAGATGACTTCAAGCCGCCTCGGAACATACCTGTCGATGTCAATACAGAAGAGAAACCCAACGGCAGAAGATCATCTCTGGATCGGGGCCCGACAGAAACTCCGGCAAATTCATCGCAACGCAACCCAATGAGCTATGCCGAGCTGGTTTCTCTCAGTGAATCTGGCCAACCAGCTCCAGCAATTGAGAATCTAAACTTATCTCAAGTTTCTTATTCAAACGAACGGAAGCTTCCGGATCTGAATCAACCCTATATTGACACCTCACCGGAGGACATGGCTGATGGAATAGAGGTCGGAGAACTCGGACAAGATACCGGTAATAAGGAACTCGTCCTGAATTTTGCTAATGAAATTGCATCTGGAAAACATGGCGAAATCGATAGCTTGTTAATTCATCATGATGGCCGCCTCATTTTTGAATCCTATTACCGACGCGGGAGGGTGAATTACCCTCACTATCAAATGTCAATCACCAAGTCGTATACAGCTTTGGCGTTGGGACGCGCGATGACCCTTGGCTACATTACCATGGCGGATCTGAAACGCCCCGCATTGGAATTCCTGGATGAGATTAATAGAAATCAGATTGCCGTGGGTAGTGACACCATTACGCTCCACGATGCTCTGAATATGCACTCTGGTATTCGGATAAGTCAACTTGCGGCAACCAAATTACGTAAACCAAGTCAGTCACTGCAGGGCCAAGGACTAATCCAAGCATTCTTGGAAGAATCTGGTCCAATTGATTCGCAAAGCAAACAATACAAATATCAGTCCTCTGATCCCTCCATTGTGATGCAGGTAATTCAGCAGATTGCTCCTCAGTCAGCAAAAAAAATGATTGTAGAGGAGTTATTGAACAAGCTCGGGATCACAAAGTTTGGTTGGCAAGATGATGCGAGTGGTCTTCCAAAATCGGCTGCTGGAAGCAGTATGCGATCGCGAGACATGATCAAATTTGGAGTGTTGGTCCGTAATGCTGGGAGATGGGATGGTGAGCAATTAATCCCCGAAGAGTTTATCCAAAAAGCTACATCTCGCATCTACACCAACCCACAAAATACATCCTATGGTTTTTTTTGGTGGACCCATGATGCAGAGGTAAATGGAAAAAGTTATACGGTAAAATCTGCTCGAGGAGCCGGTGGTCAATTTATCCTAGTGATCGATGACTTGGATCTGATCATCGCCATCACCGCTCACAATCAGGGCATGGGAAATATGCTTCAGACAGCTCCACAACGGCTGATTCCTGCAGTCCTGTCTCAATAAATTTGATGCAGCCGGAATGAATTGGACGAAAAAGGTTAACAAATATCGATGAAGTTCATTTTCTTTCTGATCCCAGCATTGCTACTCATCGACTCTGCTTCTGCGGAAAATCCAAAGAACATTGTGCTCATCCTAGCTGATGATCTTGGATGGTCTGACACGTCACTCTTCGGAAAAACGACGCTTTACGAGACACCCAATATTCAGCGGCTCGCATCGAGAGGCATGACCTTCTCACAGGCTTACGCGAGCCCTATCTGCTCTCCCACGCGGGCCAGCATCATGACGGGGCAGAATCCGGCTCGACACGGAATGACGGCGCCGGCAGCACATCTGGCACAAGAAATCTTTAACGCCGTAGTGAATGAATCGGGTCCACCTCACCAAAAAAGTACAAACGTTAGGAGTTCGACTCGGTTAGATCCAGATCTCCCGATGCTAAGTGAACTTTTACTGAAAGCAGGATATGAGACAGCGCATTTTGGAAAGTGGCATTTAGGACGTGAACCTCATTCACCGATAGAGCGGGGCTTCATTATTGACCTTCCACATTGGTGGGGTCCCGGTCCAAAGACGAGCTACCTCGCGCCGTGGGGCTATGAGAACCCTGATTTCATCGAAGGTTTCCCAGGTGAACACATCGAAGATCGCATGGCCAACGAAGCACTGAACTGGTTAAGCAGTAGGGATAAATCCAAGCCTTTTTACCTGAACTACTGGCAATTCTCTGTTCACGCACCCTTCGGAGCGAAGCCTGAACTCATCGCGAAATATCGCAAGAAATTAGGAAGTTCAGTGATTCCCCAAACCCGTTCTGCTGTGAAGAATCGATTACTGAGTTCTCATGAACCACTTACAAATTTACCTCAGCAATCTCCCACTTACGCCGCCATGGTTCACTCTCTTGATGACGCAGTGGGAAAACTATTGGACAAGCTTGACTCGGAGGGTCTAACTCAAGATACCATCATTATTTTTTACTCCGATAATGGCGGAAATATTCACTGTGGACTCGAAGAAATCGCGATCAATGGCGATACCTACATCACGCCGATCACAAGCAACCACCCGCTGCGTGGCGGTAAGGGTAGTATCTACGAGGGCGGTATCCGCGTTCCAGCTGTCATCGCTTGGCCAGGTGTCACTCAACCCGGAACAACGAGCAATGTGCGAATTCAGTCCACAGATCTCTACCCTACTATTCTGAAAATGCTGAGTGTCGATCGGCCGACTGACCATCAGATTGATGGAGTTGACTTCACACGAGCACTAAAGGGTGAAGCGATGGATCGTGAGCCTATGTTCACGTTGGTTCCAAGCCATGGTGCCACACCGCATTGGTTGCCCCCTTCGATCTCTGTGCATCATGGTAAATGGAAATTGATACGAACCTTCTATCACGGCAAGAATCAGGCTCATGAATACCGGCTTTTTAATTTGGAGACAGATATCGGTGAGATGCAGAATCTAGCTGCAACTCATCCTGAAATCGTCGACAAACTTGACCTTCTCATCACCGACTATATCCGATCGACGAACGTAGTCGTGCCTCGGCCAAACCCCAAGTTTGACGAATCGGTATTCAATGCACAGTCCATCGGAGTACAACCAGGGGGCTTAAAGATGCCTCGAGAGTTCATACGCGATCAGGCCCCAAAGAAACAATTGGGTGGTACTACCTTAATTGATTCAGAAAAAATGCTCGGTTGGACTATCAGAGGCGGTTCAGCATCCATTACCCACGAAGCACTACAAATTAAAGCGGAGAGCAAGCAAGCTTTGCTGATCAATTCCGCTATAAATGTCGACGGTGCAAACGCTTTGAGAATACGAATCAAAACATCCAAGCCAATCACAACAACATTGCAGTGGAGAGTAGCGGGACAAGAACGTTTTCCGGATACCGGTCAAAAAGTCTCGCTGGATATAAAAGGGGGGCAGTGGGAAGAAATGAGCGTTGATCTTCCGATGAATGAAAAGATAATCCACTTCCGATTCCTCCTTCCAAAGACTAACCAGGCAATAGAAGTTGACTGGATTGAGCTTCTTGTTAATGGGAACAAAAATTACCGCGGGAAACGCTGGGATTTCTGATTCTATAGCTCATTATATTTTTAAATAGCACGAGGCTGGATTCAAATTCTTGTACTCAGCGTTAGACCATTAACACTCATGACTACAAAATATTCCGTTCGACTTGCCCAGACTCTGCTCATCTACTGTGTATTGGCTAGCTTTACCGGTGCGAATGAATTTGTCCGAAACGCCACATTTGAAGATACGTTTGCAAACGACAACATCGATGAAGCTCGAGTGCAAACGTTCCTTGAAACCTACTGTGTAAAATGCCACGGGAGCGATCAGCAGAAGGGAAACATCTCGTTAAACACCATCGGAAGAGATACGACGTTCAAGCAAGAGATTGAAGTCTGGGAGTCCGTTCTTGAAATACTAGAATCGGGTGAGATGCCCCCGTCATCTGAGGTTCAACCCAAAAGTAGCGAGAGACAGATTGTCATATCATGGATTGAAACGCAGCTTAGAAAATCATCCCACTCCGCTAAAGTAGTCCATCGAAAGTCAGTAACCCGCCGGCTGACCAATATCGAATACCAGAACACATTGCGTGATCTTTTTGGATTCGAGTTGGAAATCATTGATAAGTTACCCAAAGATCCAACTAAACCCTACCAATTCAATAACACTCCAGAATTGATGCTTATCGGTCCAGAGCAGATCGATCGCTATCTTGAAATAGCTCGCCAAGTTCTGGCGAGTGCGATTGTGGATCCACAGGAACCCGTAGTTCACAAGACCCGCCGTGAATGGCTACGACACGGCCTTGATCGCGGATTAGCGTTAGATGAAATCGGGGTGTATGGAAATCGGCGTCACAGCGTTTCACAAGGATTCAGTTTAAAAAGCTTTCCCAAGACTGGGGATTTTAGAATTCGCGTTCGTGCTTCTGCGATCCTTCCACCAGGGCACCAAATGGTACCCCTCCGCTTAATCATGGGGAACGATATTCAGATCAACAGTTCCACGCGAGAAACTCGGGAAGTTGGAGTCGTACAACTGGCGAACACACCTGACTCACCTCGAACCATTGAGTTTACGGGTCGTATTGAAAATTTCCCGCCACTGCCGGGAAAAATGGTAAACGAAAAACAGCAACCAGCTCGGATGACCATCACGCCGCAAAACATCTTCGACGATGGATCTCTGAATGATCGTTACAGTTACGGGAACCTCCGCAACATTGATTTGCCACGGATAGTGATTGAGTGGATGGAATTTGAATCACCCATAACGGATAAGTGGCCACCGGATCACCATACATCCATTCTATTCGAGTCCCCGCTGCAATCAGACGATTTGAATGCTTATGTTAATCAAGTGATTAAGCGTTTCATGACGCGAGCATATCGCCGACCGGTTGATCCAGAAGAGGTGGAAATATTCTTTCAGATTTATGAACAAGTGAAATCGGAATTCTCTACGTTAGAAGGAGCAATGCGAGAGACACTGGCTATGGTGTTGATCTCTCCTCAGTTTCTCTACCACACGGAAACCGAGAGAGCACCTGACGATCACTACGCTATTGCCTCAAGACTCTCTTATTTTCTCTGGGCCAGCATGCCGGATGAGGAATTACTGGATCTCGCCGAAAAACAACAATTGAATGACCCTGCGGTCATAGAGAAACAGGTTCTGAGACTCCTTGGTGACGAACGGGCCGAGAGTTTTATCCGTAACTTCACGATGCAGTGGCTCAACTTGGAGAAAATGAAAACCGTTCCGATCAATCGCGATCGCTTCCCTCGTTTTTTGTATTACGTCTCCGCGGGTGAACGCGCTGGCACTGAGATGCCATATCTACCGACAGTGCGGGACTACTTGCTCGAAGAGACTGTAGCTTTTGTAGGTGAATTGATCCGGCGAAATGCGAGCGTTCTCAATATTGTTGATTCTGATTTCGCGATGCTGAACCAACGCTTGGCATCTCACTACGGGACTAAGAAAATTCAAGGGACGCATTTCAGAGCTGTTCCGCTGTCCCCCGAAGATAATCTGGGAGGGCTTTTAACACACGGCTCTGTTTTGATAGGAAACGGAACAGGCACAGCTGCACATCCTATCTATCGTGCTGTCTGGTTACGAGAAGCAATACTCGGTGACGAGGTTCCTGAACCACCCGCAGAGGTCCCAGCCTTGTCCGATTCCGCCGGAGAGTCTGCCGATCGTGCGTTTACGATCGCAGAGCTTCTGGCGCAGCATCGCAACGTTGAAAGCTGTAATGATTGCCATTTTCGACTGGATCCTTGGGGCATTCCTTTTGAGCAATACAACGCAATCGGTCAGTTTCGCCCCATGGTTCCCAGTGAGGGAATCCGTGTTTCCGTCTTTGATAAATCTAAACATGAGGATATGGCAGGCTATCAGAACTATCTAGATTCCATCAATGTAAACTCGCTTTCCTCTGAAGCCACACTCCCAAATCAGGCAACAGTTAGTGGTGTCCGCGGGCTAAAAAAACATCTGTTATCCAATTATGCTGACTCCATTGTCAGGAATATAACCCGGCGACTGCTGAGCTATGGCATGGGAGAACCCTTGGATCATCACGATTGGGTTACCCTTGAAAGTATCATGGAGCAAACCGAAGCTGGGGGACATCGTCTCCGAGACATAATTATCGCCATCTGTAAAAGCGATTCATTTACAGCAAACAGCAACTAAAATTAATTTCGATCCAATCACTCACACCTGAAACTTCGAATCATGGCATCAAAATCTTGGCAGATCAAACGACGGGAGGTTTTAAAAGGAGCTGGTATCGCACTTGGCTTACCCTCCCTGGAAGCGATGACCATCAAAAGAGCAGGGGCTTCTTTATCTCCCAAGAATCCACCCAAGCGAATGATGATCGGCTATATAGCCTATGGGACCTACATGCCAGATGGCCAATCGGGAGTCCGATCAAAAACCCATCCTATTGACCAGCACCCTGAATGGAGTTGGTGGCCTTGCAGCCAACCTGGCGAGCTAACTTTTAATAAGTCGTCGGAACCTTTCAAGGATTTAAAAAACTATGTGAGCTACCTTCGTGGCCTAGATCATAAGGGTGGATGGAAGATGGGTGGCCACAGCTCCGGTGACGTCTTTGCAACCGGGGCCGATATGACGGAGACGGAAAAAACCAACAACATATCGATTGATCAAGTGGCTGCTAATCTGCATGGTCATGAAACTCGCTATCGATCATTGGTCTTGGGCACCGAGGGAGGCACAGGATCGTATGGCTCGAGCAAGACGCTCTCACACCGAGGTCCAGGACGACCGATTCCATCGATGCACAAACCGCAAGAAATCTTCAATCGACTTTTTGATCCTTATTCCGGGAAAGGAATCGAGCAAGTCAGAGCAACACTTAAACGAGAAGCAAGCATTCTTGATTTACTCTTGGAGCACAGCAAAAGCTTTCACAGGAAACTGGGCCGTCAAGATCAAGAAAAAATGGATGAGTACCTTGAGTCGGTTCGGTCAATCGAAAAACGTGTTGAACGTACTAGTCAATGGACGCACGAGCCTCTTCCTGTCATGGACACAAAAGGTCTCAATCTTGATGTAGCCTACAAAGAACCGAAAGAATATATCCGCTGCATGTACGACCTGATCTATCTTGCATTCGTCACTGACTCAACACGTTACGCAACTTTGATGCTTGAGAGTGAACAATCCTCAACGTCAGAGATGTGGAATTATGCCACTTATGTGTTGGGCTATAAGGGAGCAACACATGACATCGCGCACAAACGCCCAGAAGATTACTCTGGGCAGTGGGATCGTTGGCGTGCAGAGCAACATGCCTACTTTCTGAGACGGCTAAGAGACACCTCGGAGGGTGATGGCAATATGCTTGACCACACCGTTGTTCTTTGGGGATCAGCCCATCCCCACGCATCGCACAGCACTAGAAATTATCCGATTCATCTAGCTGGCGGTAATCGCTTAGGCTTCAAGCATGGCAGGTTGCATGAATTCATCGGTGACAAAAAAGTTCCATTAGCGAACCTATTTGTTTCCATGCTCAATGCGATAGATGTGCCGGTAGCGCAATTCGCTGATAGCACCGGATCCATGAGTGAATTGATGAAGGGTTAATCCATGCGAATTTATCTTGCTCTCGTACTCACTCAGCTAACCATTACTTTTTGTTTTTCCGATCAGGAGCACGAGTCTGCGAATGTACCACGCGTTCTAATCATCGGTGACAGTACATACACTCAACATACGCGAGAGTTAGGCAAGGCTCTCCAAGACAGGTGCCAAATCACCTACGCAATGATCAATCCTGACGAAATCGTAGACTCGAAGAGTACGATTCATTTACTGGATCGACATCTTGGAAGAATTGATCGAAACGGAAAAAAAATCGATCCTGAATACTGGCCTAGCTGGGACTTGATCCATTTCAACTGTGGGCTTGGTGATCTGATCCACCGCACACCGCAGATGAAATCGTTTCGGGTGATGCCTATTCACGTAGGCGGGATCCGCAATACCTCTGAAAAGGAATACGCTCAGAATCTAGATACGTTAGTGAGGGCGTTGAAGGAGCGGGCTCCAAAAGCAAAGCTCGTATGGGCTAGCACGACTCCGATTCGCGCCTCAGCAAGCAACGTATTTGAATTGGGATCCGAAGTTCAATACAACCAGATTGCGGCCTCAGTGATGCAGAAGCATAACGTTGTAATCAACGATATGTACAGCTTTACCAAAGAGTTGATTGATATGGAGAAACCAGCCGGCTTCGGAGCAGATCCATTCCACTTCGATAAAAAATCACTCCATCCAGGGATCACTCGAGTGCTCGAACAGGCATTCAATCTTCCCAGTGAAACGACAGAGTAATGAGTGATTCAAATAAGGCTCAAAGGGGCTGATTCACTTTCACGAACCTCAGCAAATAGCTTTTCTTGGCTTTGCACCTAAGCTTAGGAACTGGGATGATCAAGGTGAATTGAGATAACTATCCCAATGTTCAGCCACAAAATCCAGGTCGAGAGGTTTGGAGGTTACCAAATACCGGTACCTGGAAACGTAGTCTTTTCCGGGCTCGATTTTAAACTTCCCACCAACACACGGGGCGAAACAAAAATATGGCTTATGGGGATGCAGTCTTACATGCTGAGGGGCACGAAAATTGTTGGGGCTACAAAACACGCTCAAGCTGGCATCCTTCCCTTCAAGTTTCCCACTCAGTGACACCCAGTTCGGTCTCGTGTGATTTCCCTCCCAGCGATTTTTACCTTCGCTGGTTATGAATTGCAGATCTCCTCTACCGGTAGTTCGATCATCCTTTTCTTTCAGCCACACTGAATTCCCTCGAATCGCCATGCCGCCATAATGATACTCATCGATCTCGAGCGGGGATTCCGAAACACATCGCTGAACACTCTCTATGTCAAAAAGGAAATAGTCTGCAGGGGTATCATGAACCGTTACAGTCCACGTCTCATGAATGACGTCCTCTTTTTTGTTATCCAGTCGCACGAAAAAGTTGTGTTCTGCTGCGAATGAAACCGAGTTACCACCACGACTAATATTGCGAATACCCCTAAATTCAATCCCGGCCAACTGCTTTGCCTGATTCCAGAAATCAACGCGTCTTCCCTTGAAACGCGATTTTACCCAAGCAAAAAAAAGAGCATGTTGGTGTGCATGATCCAGTGGATAATCCCCGGTAAACTCTTGGCCCGTGGGTGTGTAAACAGGATGGATATATCCACTACGTTGAAAATAACCCTCTAAGCCGCTTGGAACCGGCCTTGATGTCTTCACGTACTGAAGCACTGGCTTGTTGCCATGAAGGATCCTGATTTCACCCTCGGTGTCCAAGATTGTCAATTCAGCGATGAGTTGTGAGTGAATTCCCAGCGTGCATGCAATCAATGAAATGCATAAGAGGCGAAGATTCATCTGCCTGACCTTTTACAACTGAAATTAAAAAGAAATATTTTTCTTCTTCTTTGGGGGTGGAACGTACTCTGGGTCAACATAAGGTTTTTGATCAAATGTTGCTCCATCGCCAATCACGCGTGGATCTCCCGTTTCACGGAGTTCTTTCATCATACGCTCCAGAAGCTCATCTCTCACCATGGTGTAATCTGGATGTGATGCAACATTCACTATTTGATCCGGATCTTTTTCAAGGTCATACAACTCATATGCAGGCCGTTTCCCAAAGGCATATTCGTGGTAATCCGAGAAGTGTTCGCGATTTTCCATCAAGAAAACCTTAGTGGGACTGGCATCCATATCGGGGTAGGCGAGATAGTGATTTTGCAAGAGATCTTCCGCAGCGGAATCATGCTGAAAAATATCACCCATCGGATTCCGCTCTGGTTTGAAATTCCGTATGAACAAAAAATCTTTTGTTCTGATGGCCCTTGAAGGATACGGCGTTCGATCTTGACGGGCTTCACCCACGTGTCGCTCACGACCAATAATGACATGGTCTCTCGTGGAATCGACCCATCCATGCTTTGATGAAACCAACAGATCAAGAAAGCTTTTTGCCAACATATTTTTAGGTCGTTCGATACCAGCGGCCTCAAGGATGGTTGGAGCGATATCCATTAGGCTCACAAAATCATCAATCTTTCTTTTTGCGATAACTCTTTCCGGCCAACTCACCAGTAGTGAGACAGAGGAACCGAAGTCATGCAGGTTGCATTTACCCCGTGGCATGCCTGGCATACCGTGGTCACCCGAAACGATGATGATCGTATTGTTCAATTTTTCTCGCGTTTTCAATTCTTGGACGAGTGAATGGATCATCCCATCCCACGCTTGAGCTTCCCCGAGGTAATCCGCCAAATCCTCACGAACATCATGAACATCAGGCAGAAAAGCAGGAACCTTACCCTTCAGTGAGTCAGGATCTATGCCCCACAATTCTTTACCGGAACCTCGCACCCACTGCCGATGAGAGTGGTGGGGCCCAAACCAATAGAAGAAGGGCTGATCGCTGGGCTGCTGGTCGAGAAACTTCTTAAAATTAGATTGAACCAGGGAGTAGATCCTCTGCTTACAAGCCTCTTTATCCTCTGCAGCGGTCACTGCTTGCGAAAAGTAATGAATCGGGTTTCCGTGTGTCCTATCGACTTTCTTGCCGGCCTTATTCGTTGTCTTACCCCAATGCATTACGTGATAACCGTTTTGCACGAGTAACTCGGAGAAGCCCGTGAGGGATCGATAAGGGTCATCAGCTCCGCCAAATTCACGGCATCGCAAAAATGCATTTGTGCCGCAACGGTAAAATGGCATACCGGTAGAGACTGAAGCCCGACACGGTGTGCAACTTGGGGCACTCACGAATGCATTTTGAAAGACCACACCACTTCTTCCGATCTCATCCAGCGTGGGAGTATTGATGACATCGCACATCCCTGGCTGAGACGGGTTCTGATAGATACTTGCGTACCGACCCCAATCATCTGCAAAACAAAACAGAATATTTGGGCGTTGGTCTGCATAGGATATCTTGGCTGCGAAGCAAGACATCAAGAAGATCATTTGGCAGACCAAAAGCTTTGAAGCACTCATATGCTCTATTTTCCTAAGGAGCTTAAATCTGTGTTTTCGAACTGGAATAAACTCTGATCATTTTTCGCGTATTCATACGATCAAAATGCCGGCGACAGCAAATCGCCGACGGATATTCTACGCTTGAGTTTGGATGTATGTGAACCGATTCATCTCTCCATGGAATATTCGTGTTAAGAAGATGCTTACGGATTGGTAGAATCCTCTTACCAAAGGAGGCTCGATAATTCGGTTCTTTCCTGTTGATGAACTAAGATAGTAAGGAAAGGCCAAGCAGTTTTTTGTGAACAATTCTGAAATCCCTCAACACTCCACACATTTTAAGAAAGCAGCATGATGAATTCCCTTCCACGACGCATCATGTTAAAGATTGGCAGTTTCAGCGCAGCGTGCTTGGGATTATCTCGACACCTAGGTGGGCAAAATAAGCTGAGAGATCAAACTGGCGCGTTGACCACAACCGGTCATGATGAACCCACGCACATATCATGGGAAAAATGTCATGACCGAGTCTGGCTCCACCCACGGATCTGGGCCAACCCAATGGAAGATTGGGCAGTCCGAGGCGGATGGGCCGAATGCCTCACACTGGGAGGTAATCGGAATCTTCATCTGATTACCCATCAGTGGGCTCATCTTCAGGGAAATGCAGACATCAGTGTGAAGCTACAAGCGGTGGAAGAACCCGGGGAACGAGCGAGTGCCGGATTTCGCATCGGTATACAGAGTGAACTCAATGAGTTCCGGAGCAACTGCTTTGCCAATAGCGGTATCAACATCGGTATCGCCGGCAACAGGCTTATTGTAGGGAGAATCAAGGGAAGCAAACCGGTCAGCTTGCGAGAAGAAATCAAATTGACGTTATCGGCAAAGTGCGACGGGAAACGAGCTGAACTGAGCCTAAAAGCCACCGCAGCAGATGGTTCACTGATCGATACTGTTAGTCATGTTTTTAACGCGGATGAATTGTTAGGAAATCTGGCACTTGTTAACAATTTTGAAGCCAAATTGAATAGCAAACAGGGTGGACGATTTCGATTCAACGATTGGTCGATTTCAGGTTCTGTATTTGAACAATCTGATTCCCGAAAATTCGGACCCATTCTTTGGTCAATGTACAGCTTGAGCGATTCACGCTCCGTTGAAGGGTTCGTTCTGAAAATCTCGGCTCTAACTGGGCCACTAGGTGAAAAAGATAATAAGAAAATCGAATTACAAACCCAAGTCGATGGTGTATGGAAATCACATGGGGAAACATCACTCGATACCGATGCATGGACAGCAACATTCCGCATCCCGCAGTGGGATGAAAAGAAAGCCACACCCTATAGACTGATTTATCGCGAACAAAATGTGGAGGGTGAGGAAACGCTGTCATCTTGGGGTGGAATGATCAAAGCGAACCCAATCGGGAGACCTTTACGAGTTGGAGCTTTAACATGTCAAAATCACTACGGATTCCCCTACGAACCCGTTGCCGAGAACCTCATCAAGCTGGATCCCGATCTCTTATATTTCTCTGGTGATCAATTATATGAAAGTCATGGTGGATACGGAGTCATTCGTGAACCTGCTGACCTGGCGATACTGAATTATCTCAGGAAGTATTACATGTTTGGTTGGGCCTTCCGTGACGCGATGCGGGATCGACCCACCCTCTGTATCGCTGACGACCATGATGTTTTCCAAGGAAACATCTGGGGCCAAGGTGGTATTCCGATGGATACAGCTGCTGGAGGAACATCATCTAATGGTGGATACCGACAACCAGCGAGGATGGTCAATGCAGTACATCGAACCAACACATCGCATCACCCCGACTGCCATGATGCAAAACCTGCTGAACAGGGAATCAGCGTTTATTTTGGCGAGATGGTCTACGGTAATGTTGGTTTTGCTATCCTCGGAGACAGACAATTTAAAAGTGGTCCGCAGTTGGTAGATACCGGAAGTGGTCGTGCGGATCACGTGAAGGATGCGGAATTCGACACCACACAACTCGATCAGGAAGGACTAGAACTACTGGGTGTTCGACAGGAAGAATTCCTAAAAAAATGGAGTCAGGATTGGCGTGGCCACGACATGAAGATACTACTCAGCCAAACCGTCTTTGCCGGAGTTGCAACACACCATGGCAACTACGATGGTTATTTGAAAGCAGATCTTGATTCAGGAGGGTGGCCGCAAAACGCAAGGGATCGCGCTCTGGAAATCCAGAGTGAATCCCAGGCACTGCATATCAACGGTGACCAGCACCTTACCTCTTTAGCTCAATACGGTGTTCAGAAACAAAGAGACAGCTTGTGGTCATTTTGCACACCCGCCATTGCGGCGGGCTATCCACGTTGGTGGCGCCCGGATGAAGTGAATATGCCTCATCGCAATCGACCGAAACACGGACTCAGCAACACAGGGGAATATCTCGATGGTTTTGGCAACAAGATATACATCTATGCCGTAGGCTACCCCACTGTGGCAACACAGAAAAATCGTTACGACAAACCCCACCAGAAAGGCAGTGTATTTGGATTAGTCACGGTCGACACGGATGCCAAAACCTATTTAATTGATAGTTATCGATTCTTGATTGATGCTACGGATGAGAATCCTGCTAACCAGTTTCCCGGCTGGCCTGTATTGATCCACCAGGCGGAAAATGCTGGTGACAATCAACTGAGTTAGCTCTGATTTGATCCAGGCGGGTTCGGCTACTGAGTCGATAGATTCAGTAGGTCGGTAGACGCAAAAACAGCAGCATTCAGTCATTCATGGGTACGGCATATAAGAGAATTCGACCACACTTTGTGCATAACCTCCCGTAGATGTTACCCTCGGCTTCAATGCCGAACATAAATCCTGCTTTTGAATCCTCAGCGGCATACTGTTGATCAACCCGAGAGGTTCCCTCCGACCAAAATCTTTCTGTAGCGTCGGTGAGCTTAATCCCACGGAGTGTGGTCCCACAATCAGGACATTCAGTGTGTGCCATGGTTGGATATTCCCTTGATGGTGTAAATTGGAATCGATTAGATCGCTGTGAGGAGTTGCTCAAGAGTTTCATCATCAACTGATCACGAAAGATCTTTCTACAGCCGTTATAACCTACACTCTCTCGATATGAATGCACCAATAAGAAAATGACTCCACCAAAATCGGATTCGCAAAGAACACCCACCGAAGCCGTTCGCTTGCCACCTGTATCGCCGACCGCACTTGATGGATAATTCTGTACTGAATTTAAAACTTAGCATTCACAAATTAGTATGATCTGCGGGTCGCAGTGCAATCCTCTGTCCGCCAATCAAATCTGGAAGATTCTTCATGCCACAAGTTATTGACATCAGAGAGAAGCTCAGCACTTTCAATTCACATTGGACGCCAAAAGTGATTGCGGAACTCAACGGCCAGCACGTCAAAGTCGCCAAACTGCTGGGTTCGTTTGATTGGCATTTTCATGAAGATGAGGATGAACTTTTTTGGGTGATAAGTGGCAAACTCATCATCCACTTCCGAGATTCTTCAATTGAATTGCACCCTGGACAACTATGCGTCATTCCTAAAGGGATCGAGCATCAGCCAGTAGCTGAGGAAGAATGTGAGATTGCTCTCTTTGAGCCTGCAAGTACATTGAATACCGGGAACTTAAAGAATGCTCGTACAGTAAGTCATCCCGATCATATTTGATTTTTCATCTTTAAAATCGATAGATCAATTTCAAGAAAGATTTGGTGTTTCAATTCGTTCCTATGCAAATCAATTGTTTGATCGTGCGGGCGTAAAGTTTACCCGAGTCAAAACTGATGCTGGATCGCGTCCAGGTGGATCCAGCGACACCCAAATCATTGATCGAGAGGATTGCAGTTTCGTCAAGCGAACCAACATTCCAATCTATACAATAAACGGTACCGGACATGGTTGGTATGTAGAGATGGCTGCCGACCACCGTCATGATTGGCGACGCGTGATGCCCCCAGGTATTGGTGCGTGAACGTCTATCCCCCATGACAAGAAAACCGTCATTGTTCTTCATGTCAGCGGGTATGAAGCTCGAATCATTCAATGACCAAACGAGTCGATCCGCTTGATTCTTGTTACGCAAAACCTGAACGGGCAATTGTAAATATTCAATTTCTCCAGTCTGAATATGGATTCGCCCGAGGTAAGTATCTCCATACGCTCGGAAATAATGATAGTCACCGATCAAAAGGTTGGACTGCTGAGTGATCGCTCGCCCCTTCGATGGTTTAAAGTTTAGATCTTCAACACTGTCTACGTAAGTTTCCCCGTTCCAGCGGCGAACCGAAGCTCCTTCACAGAAATTGACTCTTCTATCTACTCTACCCGAGCGATCAACCCAGAGGTGCTCAGGTCCATGAAAAATTAAAGCGTGATCCTCAGCAACCGGATAGGTTTGGGTGGACATAAAGCGATCTAGAGAAAGCGTCCAGAGAGTCTTTCCCGTTGCAGCCTCGATCATTGAGACTCCGAGAGGTTTTTCGGGCGGGGAATGCCCACCGCCGCGTCCTAACACAATGACTTCTTTGCCATCAGACAATCGGCTGAGCATAGGAATTGCTCCCATGTTCACACCACACTCCGAAATCCATGCTGAAGATCCAGTCTTGAGTTCCAATGCCTCTAATTGCGTCCATAAGTCTCGGGGGGCATTCTCATTTTCATGCCCAAACTTACCCTCCTTCGGCATAATCATTTGCTTGGTGTAAATCACCATGCCGTCGACCACGAACGGTTGGGATCGGGCCACCGCCATCAAGTTACGGCTCCATTTTTGATTCCCATCTAAATCAAAGCAGGTGATGCCACCTGAGGCATTGAAAAAACAGACTCTCTCTCCATCCGTGACCGGAGGAGGTGACGTACTATCCGCGAAACATCCACTTAATCGCAACGGATATTCACCTGGTATATTTCTTTCCCAGATCACTTCACCCGTTTCAGCGTCAGCACAATAAGCGACGATCTCCGAAGCCAACTCACTGTCACCTTTAAGCTTTTGATAACAGGTGTAGAAGAGTCGGCCTGCACTGCAAACCACTGTACTCTGACCTGTCTCAGGAAGCTTGTGTGCCCAAACAATGTTTTTTCCGCTTACGACACTCCACTCTCGAGGTGCTTCACCATCGGTCACATAAGAGGCCGACGGCCCCGCGCCTTGAGGCCAGTCTGCTGAACACACAGATAGTGAGCAACCGAGACAAACTAAGAGACGCACATACGTCTTGATCACGACAAAACTCCGCGCTTTTTCGACTACGAAAGAAGGTCAGAAAACTCCCCGGTACTATCGGCGAATCGCTCCGCTGGAATGCCGAGTCGATCTAGGATGGTAACAAAGAGATTCGAGAGTCGCATGTCCTTCTCGCTGTACCTGAGATACTGGCCGTGCTGGATTCCCAAGGCACTACCACCGGCAAGTAAGAGAGGGTAGTTATGGTTATTATGGGTACGACTGTTACTCGATCCGTAGAGTACGATGGTGCGATCCAGGACGGATCCCTGTCCCTCCTGAGCATCCGCTAGGCTTTGTAAAAATCTTGAATGATTTTGCGCGAGGAATTGGTCGAACATTCCAAGCTTCTCAGCTCCACCTTTTTTTCCTGCTCCATGTGCCAATCCATGCCAGTTACCCGGAAGACCTAAGCACGCCGGAAAAGCATTGGCGATGGTTGTTGCACCTGCCACTTGCCCCATCATATACGTCGCTACCCGAGTCGAGTCAGTACGAAATGCGAGGGACATCAGATCATACATTGCCCTGATGTATTCTTTTGGACCCTCTTGCGTTGCTTCAAGATCTAGGATGTCTGCGTTCACCTTTGGCTTCGGTATTTCCAACCAAGACTCTGCACGACCGACACGCTGTTCCACTGCATCAACGGACGCCAAGTACGCATCCAACTTTTCTTGATCACTCTTCCCAAGCTGTCGGCTCAATGATCGCGAATGCTCTAGCACACGATCCAACATACTCGCAGAATTCTTCAATCGTCTACGCGCTGTGGTTGCATCACGTTCTGTTTCCTGTCCAAATAAGCGATTATAAATTCTCCTTGGACTTGATAACGCTGGTAATGGCCTACCTTCTCGAGAGAAGGACAAAGTCATCGATCGAGTCGGCTCTCCAACACCGCCATCACTTGACATAATCAGAGATGCATAGCGAGTGCTGTTACCAAACCGCTCTGCCACGAGTTGATCCAACGAAATGGTATTCTCGAAAGAGCCATTATCCAGCTTAGCACCGGTTAGAAAAATATCTCCCGTATCGTGCCCACCCATGGACCAGCCGTTAGGATGAGAGATGCCGCCGATGACGGTGACCTCCTTTCGCAGTGGTTCCATCGATTCCAAAACATTTGTGAATCGATATTCCTTTTTCGAACCCTCCGGAAACCATCCCCACTTCTTATCTGCGTCAGAGGGTGTCGCTACCACTCCAAAAGGCCAATAGACAGCGCAAAATCGATTCGGTAAATCAGCATCTCCCGAAGCTGCGCCTGCCATCCCTTCCATCCATGGCAGAGCCATGGACACACCAGAGCCTCGCAAAAATGTTCGTCGGCTAAGATGCCACGATTTTTTTGTCATCATACAACTTTTTTCTAGCGTGCTAATTGATTCTCACTCAGTGACCTGCGGAACCATTAGATGGGAAAAAAACCATTCCCTATATCTTACTTACTCTGGAAGACCTCGCTCTGCGCTATCTTCACAATCAACCGACTTAGGCGAAAGCCACTCTCTCTAAAGTCAACAACTAATTCTTCAACGACCAGTCGATCCTCCAGCACAAGCGACCGACCCAGCGCATAGGCCAACATATTTTTGACAATAGCCCTCGCTAGCCGTTCTTGTTCGTTCTCTAACAGATAATCCTTCAGGTCCTGAACCCCATCGATTTTCGTACCGTTGGGCAACACCGTCATCTGATCGACAGCACTGCGCACTGTCTTTTTTCCCACTTTCCGTTGCACTTGTTGACGTGCTAAGCCAATCGCATCGAACCCTTCGAAGGCGATTCCCCAAGGATCAATGCCGCGATGGCAGTCGTTGCAGGCTGACTTGGTTCGATGAATTTCAAGCTGTTCTTTGAGCGACAAGGAGACAAAATCTGGCTGTTCAGAATTGAGCTCCGGTACATCAGGTGGAGGTGGAGCAGGCGGGTCATCCAGAAGTCGATCTAAAATCCAGACAGCACGACGTATCGGATGAGAATCCTCGCCATCTGAATTGATCATTAAAAAACTAGCCTGCGTGAGCAAACCACCCCTCACGGAATCCGGCTCTAACTCGACGCGTTCAAAGACCTGTCCCTTTGGGTATCCGTTGGGATTGAAAATCCCATAGTGCTTTGCGAGCGGTTCGTTAAGCATAAGAAAATCGGAATCAAGGAGATTCATGATATTCAGATCTTGCGTAAGCAATTCGCCGAAAAACTCGCGTGTCTCATCCTTCATGGATGACTTTAGCTTATCGTCAAATTCTCGGTAGTAGTTGGGATTAATTGCAACGCGGTCTAAGCCATCGAGATCAAGCCATTGATCGGTGAAGTGTTTCACAAAGCGTTCTATACGAGAATCGGAAATCATGGAGAGCACTTTCTCTTCTAACACACTCTCTTTCGAGAGAAGATTAGAGTCCGCTAGTCTACTCAGCTCTTCGTCTGGCATCGTCGACCAAAGAAAATACGAAAGTCGTGACGCTAACTCATATTGGCTAAGCTTTTGATTTTGCTCTGAACCCGGTTCAACTAGGTAAAGAAACTCGGGAGAGATTAATATCATCGCAAACGCTTCCCGCATCGCTTCCTCGAAGGATGGTGAAGCTGAACGTACCTGATCGTAAAAGGCAAGCACCGGTTCAACGTCGGTCACGCTCACGGGCCGCCGATAGGCTCGTCTCATGAAATTCTTAATCGCCAGCTTGGCGCGGTTTCTCTCTGGCCCATCAGATTTTGGCAACAACTGAGTATGGGATCGAGGAGGCCAGGTTTCGTACAAAGGACCTTCAAACTCAACGTAATCAACGACGAGAGCACTTCGAGGTGGTCCACTCGGCTCGGAATAAAACAGTTTTTTAGGATAACGATCAATGGGATCAATACCCCGAAATGCTGCAAGAATCTGATGCCGCATCTCGAGGCTCTTTTGATTTAGATTTCTATACCGTGCAACGACCTCATCCGGATCCTCTTGAAGCATTTTCGCGAGATTTTTTAGTGCGTTAATTTCTTGATCAAGAGCCACCTGAATATCAAAAACCCGATACGCTAAATCGGTGCGGTTCACATGCTCCGGTGAAATAAGCCTCAGTTCCTCAATTTGCTTCTGAAGCTTATCGATTGAGGTTGTCGTTTTCTCCGCTAATGGAACACCCTTAATCTGATCCTGCGAGAAGGGCAGCTTAGGTCTGTTATTTTTTGTCGACTCCCCAATCTGTTTCTTTTGTTCTGAGTTGAAAGTGATAGCCCGGTATTTCTGCACCTTCGGAGGTGGCAGTCCGTCATCGTAGGTATTGGACACTGTGATGGTCATGCCTGGAAATTTTGGATTGTGACCTGGTAATGGAAATTCCTCCATTCGACCTCGGAACTCGTAGATTTGCTTCCGACTTTCCGAATTTCCTACATCACTTATTCCTAGAACTTTAGAAGGGCTCTGTGTATCTGATCTCATACCGAGAGATACTTGCATGACAGGAAACCCCATGTTCTCCGGAACCTCAGAACCCGCCATGACTCGGATAGCAAACTCACCTTCCCGGGGGTATTCCAACATCTTGCCGGAGAATTTTCCCCCAGGAAGCATCCGATTACCGGTCAGACTTTGATCTCGGTTACTGCCGGCGGTAGATTTCTCAAAGCGATGAAGATGCACTTCAGGTGCAGGTCCTTGGACGATTACTTTATCAAGTGCATTACGAGCGGCTTCCAAATAGTACTCGATCTGTAATGGAGAAATCCCAAGTGCTGCGCCGTTATTTTTAAATCCATCAACTGAAGACGGCTCCGGGGGAAGATCGCGAGCAAAATCGAGTTTCACTCCGAGTAAATCTCGCAAAGTATTGTTGTACTCGTATCGATTCAATCTTCGCATGACTACCTGATTGCGATCACCTTTCCTTTCTCTCGCGACTCGATCCAGATTATCGCGGATCCATTTTGTCAACTCGGTTCGAGATTCCGAATCGATGGGTTGCTGCTCAGCGGGTGGCATTTCACCGCTGGCTACTTGATTAAGAACGTCATGCCACGTCTCCGCTGATAGTCCTTGAAATGTAGGATCCAGAGAATCAATGCGAAGCATTGCCTTTGATTCCTCGGGACCATGACACGACACGCAGTTTGCAGCCAGGATCGGCTCAATGACATTGGCGTTCTTGTTGGAACCCAAATTTGATGGCTTGGCGCGGCTACCATCAATCTCTTGGCCGAAGCTTAAGGAAGATGGGATACCGGTTACTATCACCAACAAAAGTGCTGGCAAGGTCGCTGAATACCATCCTTGTTCAAGTTCGGCGCGAAGAGAGTTCAAGCTGGTCCCCTACAAATCCAGACAATTTTTCAAATCAGTCGAGGTCGATACGAGTACGCCTCTGGTTCCAGTATAGACGAACCAAACCATTTTCGGAGCTTTTAAGTTGATTCAATGAAGTCAAGCGTGCGAACGAATATTCAACGTTTGCGTTTTCTTTCATTTATCTGCGTCAGACTCACTACAACAGCAATTTAGATCTCCATGTAATAAGCCGAGAAACACTACTTCTTAAAGATGCCGTAGAAAATGTGTGGAAGATTCTTGGTGTGCCACAGCCTGCGTCTTGCTTTGCCTATAAGGTTGTAATCATGATTTGCTTTACCAATTCGATGTATGATGATCTATCGGTTCGAGGATCTACCTTTGGTCAGGCAATCATTATGAAATCTTGGTTCATCGCTCTCCTGTCTTCATTGACAGCTTTTAGCTGGATGGTCTCATTGCAAGCAGGCGAGGTAGATCGTCCTAACATCTTATTCATCTTGGCAGATGATGTCGGTCGGGAAGTGCTCGGTTGCTACGGCGGCCAATCCTACGCTACTCCGAACTTGGATAGACTCGCCGCAAGTGGCGCTCGCTTTAACCACTGTTATTCAATGCCAGTGTGCCATCCAACTCGCATCACTCTCCTGAGCGGGCAGTATCCAAGGCATCTGAATCACCCCAAGTGGGGCACGTATCCCCAAGCCGCAGAAGGTAAGACGTTTGCGAATATTGCGAACAGAGCCGGCTATGCGACAGCGGTGGCTGGAAAGTGGCAGCTTTGCATGATGGCCGAGAAACTCATGCACCCTCAGATGCTTGGTTTCGATCAGTGGTGTCTCTTTGGATGGCATGAGGGTCCAAGGTACCACCATCCAATGGTTTATGAGAACGGCCATCTAAGGACAGATACCGAAGGAGAATACGGGCCCAATTTATATGTCAAATTTCTGGCCAATTTTATCGACCGCAGCGTCCATGAAGGGAAACCCTTTTTAGCTTTCTATTCCATGGCACTGTGTCATGATGTGACAAACGATCTCGCTAAACCAGTGCCTTATGGCCCTCGGGGACGCTATGACAATTTTTCTGAGATGGTTGAAGAAATGGATCAGCAGATCGGTAAACTCATGAACCACTTGAAACAATCTCAGTTAGATCAGAATACGCTAATCATTTTCACTTCTGACAATGGAACGGCCGCTAAATCAAAATTGAAAGCGATCAACAACAAGAATGAGTTCCGATATGAGCAAGTCCGTTCAGAATTTGAAGGACAGTACGTGAGAGGAGGGAAAGGGACGCTCACGGATTGGGGTACTCGTGTCCCAATGATTGCAGTCTGGAAAGACAAAATTCATCCGGGGCAAGAGTGGAATGATCTTGTTGATTTTAGCGATTTCCTGCCAACCATCACGGATCTCACCGGTGGGGAATCGCCCAAGGGTTTTGTCGCCGACGGTCATAGCTTTGCCCCGCTTCTCAGAATCGGAGAGAGGACCACTCGAAAGTGGGCATACTCCGAAATGCGAGGACGTTTCTTTCTGAAAACTGAAAAGAGCAAGCTTTACAACACGGGTGAATTTTTCCATACCGATGACGATCCTTACGAACCATCCCCGCTTGATCCAACCAAGCTCTAAGGGGAACTATCCTCTGATTTTGAGCTCCTGCAAGCAGCAATGAGAAAACAAAAGTGAATCTATTCTTTATGATTTGAACAGCATCTAAACGACTCTCTCACATCCCCAATCGATGGCTCACATGCTAAGGCTTCTTTCTCTTTTCTTAATCACAGTCGTCGGGTTGATGGGTGTGTCATTTGGAGAATCTAACCCGCTCGACAATGAACTGACTATTGAAGAGCTCAGCGATCGACTTGTCATCCGGCTAGGCGAAGAGGAATTACTTCATTACGTATTTGATGATTCCTCTATCCGTCGGCCCTATTTCGCCCACGTCAAAACAGTGCAGGGTAATCAGGTCACAAGAAACCACCCTCCTATAAAGGGTATAGACTCGACTGATCACACTACGATGCATCCTGGCATCTGGATGGCTTTCGGCGATCTAAGTGGCGAGGACTTTTGGCGTAATCAGGGTTCCGTGGATCATGTGCGATTTATGGACAAGCCCAAAGTAGGAGCATCCAAAGCTGTTTTCACAGAGGAGAAGTGTTATACGGCATCAGATGGAAGTGAAATATGTAAAGAGATCTTCCGATGGAAGTTGGAAGTTTTGAAAAATGGATTGCTGATGAGTTGGGAATCGACTTTCAAATCAGATCGGAACTTTTTCTTTGGTGATCAAGAGGAGATGGGCTTGGGCGTTCGCGTTGCAACACCCATGTCTGAAAAGTCTGGTGGTGGATTGGTGGACTCAGAGGGTCGAAGTGGCGCAAAAACTATCTGGAGCAACTCCGCAAGCTGGTGTGATTATCGGGGCGAGAAACATGATCGTTCCGTTGGGATTACAATTTTTTGCCACCCAAACAACTTTCGCCCATCATGGATGCACGCGAGAAACTACGGCTTAGTAGTAGCCAACCCATTTGGCCGCAAGGCAATGGGAAAAGGAAAAAAAAGCCAGTGGGTAGTTCAAGCTAACGAATCCTTCGTACTGCGATATGGCGTTTGGATCCATGACACGGTGATTGGAGAAGAGATTGACATAGATCCGACTTACCAGAAGTATATTCAATCAAATTGATGAGAATCTAATGGCGATTTTCACGCGAACTACCTTTTTAATTTTGGCTTTGAGTACCTACACACTTGTGGCTCAAGAACGTGAGAGCCGAAAATTAAAGCCACCGAATATCCTCTTTATCGCCATTGACGATCTGCGTCCAGCGTTGGGCTGTTATGGAGATCCACTTGCAAAAACCCCCTACATTGACCAATTTGCAAAAACCGCGAGGCAATTCAATCACGCCTATGTACAGCAAGCGGTCTGTGGTCCTTCACGCGCTTCATTATTAACGGGGCTCCGCCCAGACCGGATCAGAGTGTGGCATAACCGTAATCAATTCAGGAATACCATTCCTGATCACATCACACTACCTGAATGCTTTAAGAATCAGGGCTACGTCACTCTAAGCCTTGGAAAAATATTTAGCGGAAATGCTGCAGAGCTCGATCCAAGATCTTGGTCACAGCCAGAGGTTTTACGTATTAAGAATTGGAAGAACTACCTTTTGCCTCGCAATCAGGGTTCATCGAAAAAACAGTCCGCGTATGAGGATGCCAATGTAGAAGATGACGGATACCCAGATGGAAAACTGGCCAATCTTGCCATCAAAAAAATCTCGGATTTAAAGCACGATCAACAACCTTTCTTTTTGGCTGTTGGTTTCTTTAAACCTCATCTACCCTTTAATGCACCCAAAAAATATTGGGATCTCCACGATCGCAATTCGTTTGTCTTGACTGAAAAACTCAGTCAAGTGGTGGATGACCATCCACCACTTGCTTTGCATTCACATCGCGAATTGGGCGGATACAAAGATGTTCCCAAAGATGAATCTCTCTCCCCGGAACAAACCCAACTCTTAAGACATGGTTACTACGCATGCGTAAGTTACGTGGATGCACAAGTTGGAAAGATATTGGATGCGTTAAAACGATATGATTTAGAAGGGAATACCATTGTTGTCATTTGGGGTGACCACGGATTCGCTCTAGGAGAAGGCAGTCGATGGTGCAAAGGTACAAACTTTGAAATCGACACTCGTGTCCCCCTTTTGATTCGAACACCTGAGTTGAACCAACCAGGTACCGCTACTAATTCCTTGGTTGAGATGGTCGATCTCTATCCAACCCTTACCTCTCTTGCTGGAATACCGGTAACCGAAAAACTGGATGGCCGAAACCTCACGCCGATTCTTCATAATCCCGCGGAGGAAGGTCGGGAGATGGTTTTAAGTCAATTTAACCGACCATGGACAAGCGATACCCCCAAGATCATGGGCTACTCCATCAGAACTGAAACGATGCGATACACAAGATGGATGAATTGGATATCAAAACAAACCGTAGCGGAGGAACTATATCAATATGAAACCTCGAAGAATCAGACTCCTCAGGCAGCTACTTTTGTAGAACAACAAAATCTCGCATCACAACACCCAGAGTTACTAAAATCCCTGAGTCATCAAATGGACCGATTCCTTTCCGAAGCAGCATCTGAGAGATTTGAAAGGTAGTCCACCATCTCACAGACACGGATTGGTGATTGCTCCGCGATGACCCGAGCAAAATATCCTGCGTGGCGGAACGCAAAGTAGACAACCGATACCTGCATTTAACCGAAACCCTAGGTTGATGGATTCAATAACGTGCACCTATTGCCAGAGCTTTACGTCCCGTTTCTCATCGCACTATCTTATTTGCTTAGCGGTTCTGATCCCAGTCTCGCATCTACGCTTGGAGGGGAATCCCCACCCAACATCCTCTTGGTTTTATCCGATGATCATAGCATTCCACATTTAGGCTGTTACGGAAGCGAGAATTGTATTCGCTTCGACATCACGCCGAATCTCGACAGATTCGCTCAGGAGAGCATGCGATTCAATCGCGCCTACACCACTTCGCCTCAGTGCGCTCCGTCTCGTATTTCAATTTTTGCAGGACAATCTCCAGTTGGCTTAGGGGTGACTCGATTTGCACAACCTCCACGTGGCGATGTGATCTTCTTCACTGACATTTTACGAAGCAATGGGTACTGGGTGGGTCTGGATGGTCGACATCAGCACCTAGATGGTCGAGCAAAGGAAGCAGCGCATATTGATTCCGTCCTTCGGGAAGAAGGAATGCAAAACCTGAGTGAGCGATTCGACCACTTTGTTAGACGAGCAAGCACAAAAGGCGAGCAGTTAGATCAAGTCACCCAGCAAGTCACCAAGGCGTTGAATAAAGTGCCCGAAGATAAGCCTTTCTTTCTCTATTTTGGTTTTAATCAGCCACACCGAGGGTTTAGTAAGGAACACGAAGAAATTGACCCGGAAAAATTATCATTACCCCAAGATTGGCCCGATCTTCCCGAGGTAAGAATAGACTACGCGAGATATCTCAATGAGGTACGTGATCTCGATAGAGGATTCGGGATGGTGCTTGATGTACTGAAAGAGAAAAAATTGGAAGAGAATACACTTGTGATTTTCATGGGTGACAATGGCGAAGCTTTATTACGGGGAAAAGGAACACTGTACGACAGGGGGACGCATGTTCCACTCATCGTTAGATGGCCAAATCGGATTGAAGAAGGTTCGCAAAGCGAAGCGTTGATCAGTGGAATTGATCTCAGTGCCACCATTCTCGAAGCGGCCGGATTGGAGATGCATGAAACAATGGATGGTTTGAGCTTTCTTCCACAGCTGCTTGGGATTGAGAGTAAGCCGCGAACTCATCTATTTGCCGAACGCGGCTGGCATTGGGGTCCGATTACCCGAACGGATGGGCTTGATTTTTCACGCTCGGTTACCAGCACGCGTTACCGCTATATTTACAATGCTCTACCGGACCGTAGTTACACGCCCGTTGATATGTCCAAGAAAGATGCTTGGACTGCCATCACCGAGTCTCACAGGCAGGGGCAATTATCCAAACTTCATGAACGTCTCTATTTCCAGAACCCAAGACCGGTCATCGAACTATACGATCTCGAAAATGATCCGCTGGAGCTGCGCAACTTATCGGGTCGTCCTGGCTATGAGAATACCGAGCTTCAGTTACAAATGGAGCTTGAGCGATGGATGATTCGAGAGCACGATTATCTGCCATTACCCTCGCACGCTATACAAAACGGCATCTGATAGGGTGTGGACATAGGCTAACAAAACGATCAATCAGACATCGAAACTCAACATTGGAAAGCAGTGAAAAAACTGCTCAGTGGAAACCATGATCCTACGTACTCTTTTTCTTTCCCTGATATCAATACTCTTCACATTCTCAAGTCACGCCAGAGAAAAACCAAACGTTATCCTCATACTTGCAGATGACGTTGGCTTTGAATGCTTCAGTGCCTACGGTAGCCGAGAATACTCAACACCGCGACTTGATGCACTTGCGTCCAGTGGCACCCGTTTTAATAACTGTCACTCCACACCGCTCTGCACACCCAGCCGGGTGAATCTATTGTCAGGAAAGTCCAATGTGTTCAACTACTTCGATTTTGGTATCTACCCAACAGGTGAACCCACCTTCGGTACTCACTTTCGAGACCATGGATATGCCACCGCAGTAGCTGGCAAGTGGCAGTTACTCAACGAAGCAGGCGGCATTACTCCCCAAGAGGCCGGGTTTAATACTTACTGTCTGTGGAACTTTCCGGGCGGAGGTCGGAATCGCTACTGGGATCCATCACTAGTCAGTGATGGTAAAGTTCTGGAACTCCCTGAAAATAGCTACGGGCCGGATGTGGTAACGGATTTTCTGATCTCCTTCATCAGAAAAAACCATGAGACACCGTTCCTCGCTTACTATCCGATGATACTGCCACACAACCCGTTCGTTACGACACCGAACAGCTCGAACCCAGAGTCAAAGGATCAGAAACAAAACTTCATCGACATGGTTCAGCACATTGACAAAAATGTGGGTCGAATCGAAGACACTTTGATTGAACTAGGTATTCGAGAAGAAACCCTAATTCTGTTCACAGGTGATAATGGTACGAATGCAAGTTTGACCTCGAAGCTACACGGCCAAAATATCCAAGGCGGTAAAGGTTTCACCCGAGACCATGGAACCCACGTCCCTTTGATCGTGAACTGGCCGAACCAAGTGCAAGCTGGTCAGGTAGTGGACGACCTAATTTGCTTTTCTGACTTATTCCCCACCTTGGTCGAAGCCGCAGGTTTAGCTCCAAAACAGATTGCCCAAGGTGATGGATGGAGCTTTTGGCCTCAATGCACTGGAAAGGTTGGACGAAAACGTGACTGGATCTACTGCTATTATTTCCCGCGCCCTTCATCGACTAAGTATGACAATAAATACAACCATTTCGAAGTTCGTTTCGCGAGGAACAAAAGGTATAAGCTTTACGATAGCGGAAAAATGTATGACACCATCAAAGATGTTGCTGAAGAAAATCCTCTTCCCGTGGGAGAGAGTGAATCGCCAGTTGAGATTGCTCGATCCAATCTGCAACGGGTGATCGATTCCTACCCAGAATCCGGAATAAAAGTGAATCGCATCAAACCACTTGGACCGGCTAAAGGAAGCTCGCAATAATCGTCAACTCGATTGAATGCGGTGCATGGGTTGGGCAGTGAGCTTTGCTGTTGCGTAATCCGACAATCCTGGAAACTCCTAATGAAATAGAAGAATAACATTCACGCGAATTAACCCATTTAACCCGTTGCTTATGAATTGATGAGATACTTCCTTTTTTTATTCGGACTGACCTTCCTGGCCTTAAGACAAGCTTGTATGGCGGATGCTCCACCAAACATCTTACTCATTGTCTCAGAGGATAATGGACCGGAACTCGGATGCTATGGTGATACTTCCGCACGGACCCCTCATCTTGATAAGCTTGCCAGTGAAGGCGTTCTTTTTCAACGCGCATTCGTTCCACAAGCAGGATGCAGTCAGTCACGGGCGAGTTTTTTAACGGGTCTCTACCCTCACCAACATGGCCAGATTGGATTGGCCACCTGGGGTTTTAGAATTTACCGTTCGGATATTCCGAATCTACCTAGGAGCCTCAAAGGTGCAGGATACCGAACTGGCTTGATCGGCAAGTTGCACGTCAATCCTGCGTCCGCGTTTCCGTTTGACTCACATAAAATTGCGAGTGCGAATTTTCAACGATCTCAACTAGAACAATACGCGCGGGAAGCTAAAGACTTTTTTCTTGACGGCGATGGGCCTTTTTTCCTCAGTGTGAACTATCCTGACGCACATAAACCCTGGATTAATCGGATTGGTGGTCTGCCCAAAGACCTTCAGACCGAAGACGATGTTCAGGTTATGCCCTACATGGGTATTACCTCAGACCGCCTCAGGGAACTGGTAGCAGGTCACTATAACTGCATGAGTCGGCTTGATTCGCTGATTGGTGATCTATTAATAGCACTGGATGAGTCTGGAAAGATGAATGACACAATCGTCATTTATATTGGTGATCACGGCGCTGACATGCTTCGAGGCAAACGCACCTGCTATGAAGGTGGGCTTCGCATTCCCATGTTGATTCGATGGCCGGGTCATATCGTCCCGCAGATTCGAAGCGAACTCGTGTCAACCATCGACCTCATGCCCACCCTACTCAAAGTGGCAAAAGCTGGTGCGGTGAGTGGTCTGGAAGGTAAAGATTTAACCCCACTGTTCAAACCGGGACCTGTCGAATGGCGGGACCATTATTTTGCGGAATACCACACCCACGCAGCCGCTCCAAACTACTTCCCTCAGAGGAGTGTCCGGAGTGATCGCTTCAAATTAATTGAGAGTCTTCTACCTGATACTATCCATCCAGACTATGAGATCACCATCGATAAACTTCATGAAACGTATTTTGAACAAACTGGCAAAGAACTTGATCTACGTGATCTGATCGCGAATGCGACTCCAATAACAAAAGCTGCTTATCGCCTCATGCGTCAACCGCCTCGCTTGCAGTTATATGATTTAGAGAATGATCCGCACGAATTTCAAAATCTTGCAAATCAATCTGAGTATGCTGTGATCCAAGAAAAGCTCGAAAAAGAACTCGAGCAGTGGAGAGCCAAAACTAAAGATCCACTTATCGACCCTCTCAAATTACAAATGCTCTCGAAGGAGGTGGGGTCAGTTAAGAAAAAATCAGTTGGAAAAAATTTCACGTGGAAATATCCAGAATACCTACTGCAGTAGATATTTCATCAGTCCACTTAAACCTGAGTGATCGCGGTAACTTATTCACTGGGCAAAGTCCGCTTTCCTTGCTCAATGGACAGACATTCAGCTCACGGCTTGGAGCTGAGCAACTTAGATATTGGCGTTGTCATCAACAGAACACCCAATAAGATATCCCGTTTTACTCCGTGAGCAATTTCTTGTTGTAGATTGTATAATCTCTGACGTGGATCAGGACCTAACTACTCATTATCAGAATAGCGACTTCAAATGGCCAAACATTTAAAACTACAAAGTAGTGAATCTGTTGTTGTCTCCGCAGCAGCACAAATCTATGCAGCATACATTTCAGCGGGCAAAGTGACGGAGGGAAGCGAAGATCAATGGATGACACGCTCGATCAAAGAAGCAATCAAAATTGCCCTCGCTACTGACGATGCCATCATTAGCGATGATGAAGTGGAAAGCACGCCACTCTGATAGTAGCAGTCAGACTCTCGCCTTTTAGAGGATCACAATCATGGATACTTTGGTGATCGGTATCTTCGCGCTGATTATTATCGGGGTGATTCTGTACCAAGTTGCTCGATTCTTAAAAGGAAAACTCGAGCTGAAACTCATTAAAGATTCAGTATCGTCGGGTGACGCATTGAAGGGAGGTGTGACGGTAACGGCGAAGAAACCCATGCGAGGTCAGCTTAGAGTTGCTTTGGTTGCTAGAAAGAAAAAACGGAAAACCGGAGCAAGCACCAATGACACGACTCAATACAAATGGGGTGAAGTCTACCGCCGTGATGAAGTACTGGTTGGCAAGCGAGAATTCCCCGCGGGTTTCTCTCAAAACTACACCTTCGAAATCTTAGCACCCACAAGCTCAGAAGCTCGTCAAGGTGGTGCTTCTATCCGAGCAACCGCTGAAGCTTTGGATGACGGCATGATGAGCTCAGTTCTGAACCTAGCTGCTAGTGCTGCCGATATGATGCAGAGCCGCCTCTACTGGCATATTGAAGCGCGGCTCGAAGTTGAGGGGGTCGATCTCTACACTAAGCAAAAGGTTTATATCAACCTCAGTTAAAGCTTGAATAATTACCTGACCACCATGCGGCCCAATGCACTAAGGGCTGGCAGAGATTTCATGATTAGTAAACCTAAGATACGGTACTCTTTCTAATAGCAGACGGCAACAGAATCTAATGGGGTTGGTCGTCTTTCAAGCTCTGCCCACTGACGCCTTGAGATTCCATGTCAAAAATCACCTCTCGGAAAATGCATCGCTGGTTATCGGTGCTGATTGGAATTCAATTGCTCCTCTGGACAGTAAGTGGATTAATCTTTAGCTGGAATCCAATCAGCCAAATCCGAGGTGAAGATAATATCAAACAGCCGGTCAAAGTTGATCTCAAGGAATACGAATTAGTCGATATCCACTCAATACTGGGTCAACCTGATCTCATTCCACCAGAACAATCGGTAATCGGTCTCGAATTAAAATCGATTCTTGGGAGACCTTTTTTTGATCTTAAACTCGACGGAAGGTTCAAAAAGCATGTACTGGTGGACGGGATCACCGGGGAAGTTTCGTCCCCAATTTCCCGGGTCGAAGCTGAAGCGATTGCCATCGACGACTTCGCACATCCAGCTAAAGTTCTCGAAAGCACTTTTATCGATCAAGTCCAGGACGGACACTCAGAATATCGATCGAAAGAGGTTCCTGTTTGGAAAGTCCTGCTGGACCACCCATCTCAGACAGCAATCTATGTTTCCGCTCAGCGGGGTGAAGTGGTGGCGAGGAGAAATGCACGCTGGCGCGTTTTCGATTTTTTTTGGATGCTTCACACCATGGATTACCAAGGTCGGGATAATTTTAATTCACTTCTACTTCAGGTCATGGCAATCTCAGGAGTAGTGAGTGTTCTTTCGGGCTATTGGCTATGGATTGGTATGCATCGAAAGAAAATAAAGGAATTCATAAAACAATGGATGCCGTAAACACTAGAATTCAAGATCGGCGAAATAAAAAAGGTCGAAAGGACTCGAAACACCGATCACCATGACGACTATGAGTAACCTTAGCCAGACATACCTTCACCACACCTTTCATTTTCAGAATTCCATGAAGCACACTCTCCTCGTCGCGTTCTTGCTGTGCTGTGTCCAAAATCACTGCCTAGCAGAAGAGCAAATTGCTGCTCCCTCTGATACTCCTCCAGTCCTAGGGACTGCGATTGCTGAACCTGACCCTGATTCTGACTACTACTCAGTAGAAGTGACGGTACCGAAAGTCCGCTGGAAAGTGGTGGGTGAAAAACGCCCAAAACTTGAATGGCCAGAATTGAAGGTCAAAACCGATTTTCATCGCGTTAGTGTCTTGATGACCTATGATCAATCCGAGACACAAAAATTGTCTCAATTAAGTGCTAACGCTCAAAATCGAGTCGTTGATATCTCGGGCAAACGCCTCAGCAGCGATCAAGTGCTACAACGACTCAAGTCCGAAACCGCGGTGCTTGTCTCAGTCTCCGGTAATATGCCTGATCGCTATTACCTTCAGACGACGCGACAGGACACGTTGATTATCATTCTGGGAATTTTATCCGACGCTCCAACACCGGAATTATTGCCCGCAAAATTAGACCCGTAGACGAGTTATCATCATCACCGAGTTGCAAATACTGAACTCTTCGTGATGGCAATGATTAAATCTCGCAGCCCATATCCAGTTTCCGCCACACGGCTTGCGATTGCGTTTATCTCGCCTTGATCTTGAAAAGTCATGGTGCGCCCAGTGGCATACGACATTAACTTTTCAGTCAGCGCCTGGGTCACGCGATCTTTTCGTTGGATCAGCAACTGCTTGAGATCGCCCTCATTGGCAAATGATTCTCCGGAGGGCAGTCTGCCTGATCCGTCTATCAAGATCCCCTTTTGACCACGCATGGGGTAGGTTTCACGAAAAGCGCCAATCGGATCATAAAACTCCAAGGCAAACCCCACCGGATCAATCCTTGAGTGGCAATCTCTGCAAGCTTCTACAGTTCGGTGCTTGGCGAGTTGGTCTCGCACACTTGTAGTACCACGTGTATCGGGTTCAATTGCGGGGACGTCTGCTGGTGGTGCGGGCGGTGGAGTTCCTAAGATTTTCTCTAACACCCAGACGCCTCGTACAATCGGAGAGGTTTCAATCCCATTCGCACTGAGTGTCAATACGCTTCCCTGACCAAGCAAGCCCCCACGTCGATGCTTCGGCTCCAGTGTCACCTTACGGAACCGCTCACCCTCCACTCCATCAATACCATAGTGTGCTGCGAGCGTATCATTAACAAAGGTATAATCACTCTGAATCAAATTGAGAATGGAATGATTGGTTTGCAACAGTTCTGAAAAATAGAGTCGTGTTTCCTTCTTAAATAAGTCCTCCAACCGGTTGCGGTAATAAGCCTCAAATGCTTTGGGATCAGGGGGCATCGATCCAAGAGTGTTGATCCCTAGCCAGGTATCTGTGAAATGCTCGACGAATGCTTCTGACCTTTCATCATTAAGCATACGAAGCACGTGAGATTCAATCTGCTCCAAGGTAGTCAGCTTGCCCGATTCCGCAGCATTGATCAATTGTGCATCTGGCATACTGCTCCAAAGAAAATAGGATAGCCTTGAAGCCAACTCGTAGGAATTCAGTCTTGAATTCTCTTCATCGTTTCCTTCATCTAGATAAAGAAACCTCGGTGATGTCAACATTGCAGCCATGGATAACTTAATGGCTTCACTAATTGAGTCACCAAGTTCTATTCTTTGCTCCGTAAAATCAACATAGTGTTCAATTTCATGCTCCTCGATGGGTTGTCGAAATGCACGACGAGCGAATTTCTGAAGTGTCTGTTCCGTATCGAGAACGGCCTCCTCTGTAGATCTCCCATACAAGATTTGGTGACTTTGGGGTGGCCATTGTTCCACATCAGGACCTTCAATCTTCATCTCCCAAATACGAACACGGGGACCTCTGTAAACCTCTGAGAGCAGGGCATTACCTTCATTTTTCTTGAGCTGATCAACCAAAGTTTTCGCTTGAGGATCACCTAATGCTGCGGCGTCTAGTTGAGTCTGTGTTGCTCGGATAACCTCCGGATGATATCTCTCAGCAACACGTCGTATATTTCCTTTCGAGCTAATCCCATTGGTCCAACTGACGAACGGGATCGCTCCTTTTTCCAGCCATACTCGTTGGGTGAGTTCTTCGGGTTCGCCGTCGGGGAGATCCCAAACCTTCACTAACCTTCGCTGATCAGCAGCGTTCTTCTCAAGCAATGCTGCCTCGGGTGCAATCCAGAGAGCAAGCTTCAATTTTTCTTTGGTAAAACGATCAAACTCTTGATGTTGATATCCATGATCGAGCCGATTTGCCGCAGCCGCCTTGAGTGTAATTAAATACCAGCCTTCGTTAGGTACTCCCCCATCCCTAGCGAACGATTTCACAAAGTTGGGATGACGTTCACTGGGCTGACCATGACCTATTTCTAGATAATCCTCATCCACTATCAGCCGCCAGGTTACGGGCGCCCGCTGATAGGCACTCACTCCGTTGAAGTCGACACCTCGATAGGACCAGCTTTTACTGATTGGCTGATCGACACCAAAAAATGTCGCTGTATCGATGGCTGATTTTGCCACCTCAAGGTAACGCTGCAACTGATAGTCTGACAGGATCAGCGCTTCCCCGTTATTGTCGAAACCATGCTCCGTTGCATCGACTGGAAAATCCGAGGTCACGTCGAAATACTCACGATTCAATCCGAGCAAGTCTCGCATTGTATTCACGTATTCAAATCGATTGAGTCGACGCATTACCGTAGTCTGTGAAGCATTTGCTTGATTTAACTCGACTAATAATTGTGTTAACACTGCCACTACAGTTCGTGTTTCTTCAGCGGTTGGCTGAACTACAGATCTTTCACGAGGTGGCATATCACCTCGATTGATTGCGTCTAACACTTCTTCGAGCAAGTCGATCGCATCATCCCCCACACTGATCCTTGGTGGTATCGAGTCAAATCTCCGATCACCTTTTTGCTGGTTCCCACCATGACAACCATAACAATATTGCTGCAGGTATTTTGTGACTTCTGGATCTATCAAATCATTTGAAGCATGGGATTTTGAATTTGTTGTCAGTAAGCTGAACCAAACCATCAAAGTCAGGTTGATGCATTGCCTCCAAAAGATCACTCCATGGGATTGATTACCTCTCCGGTGATAGTTGATCATCCCGTGCCGCTGAGCAAAGGAAACGAGGATCGCAACGACAGAGAGATTCAACCACTTGGTTTGCCAATTCATCCGTTCACCTCGAGACCATCCAAGGTTCCACGAGCCGTACCAAACTGATCGATTTCTGGGTTGAATCGTTTCAGCATGGAGACAAAAAGTCTACCTGCTTCCGTGCTAAGATTTCTCGATTCATCTTTAAAATGAGAATGGTGGGCGCCATGCTTAAAACCGCCTCCCGCCAAAATGAGAGGCAAATTTTTATTTGAGTGAGAGCTCGCGTTTCCCATGCCCGAACCAAATAACACCATGGTATTGTCCAACAAGGAGAGGCCATTCACGTCTTGGCGGCTAGCAAGCTTTTTCAGAAATCTTGCTAACTGTTCCATATGGAATTGCTCAATGATGGAGAGCTCGGTGATGTATTCGGGCACTTTGCCATGGTGTGTCAATTGATGATATCCGCGACTGATACTGAAACCGCCAAAGTTAGCACCAATATCAGCGAGTCCGAGCGAAAGAATTCGTGTTGAATCTGTCTCTAACGCTAGTTCCATTAGGTCGTAGTAAAGGGGAACCCTTTCGATAAACGGTAAACCACCCGCAGCATCAGGCATCTGGTAATCAACACTTGCTTTAGGCTTATCCAGCCATTGATTCGATTTCGCGATTTTGCGCTCTACCGAACGTACCGTTTCAAAGTATCTATCTAATTTCCTTCGATCCCTCGCACCAACTCTCTTTGTGAGCAAATCCGCATCATTTTTTACAAGATCCAAAATACTCTTTTGTGCCGCGAGTGCCTGTTGTCGTTGATCACGAAGAGCAGGATCCGTCTTTTGAAACAGTAGACTAAAGATTCTTTGAGGATCAGAAATGGGTGGAATTGATACTCCGGATGCACTCCAAGAAAGCATGTTATTTGGATCATTACCGGAAGCAAACTGAAGCGATGCAAAACGATTTTTCGAACCGACTACCTGTGCTGCTTTCTGATCGACGCTTATGTTTGCCTCCGGCATCCCTGCTGAATTCTTGGAAAGCACTCCCGACAGAAAAGCATGAACACCGCCGTGCCCACCCTGTGCATTGACACCATGATCTAGTCCGGAGAAAACGGAAAATTTATCGCGTACTCCAGCCAACGGTTTGAGTCGGTCAGTCAGTTCGTAGTTCTCTCCAGTTTGCTTTGGAAAAAATAGTTGAGGAACTAACCCAAAATTCAGACCCACGCATACCATGCGCATCGGGTCTTCCGAATCAGACGTCTCTGCCATGAGATCTAGACAGGGTAGGGCCATTAAAGCTCCACCACAGCCACGAAGCGTAGTCCTTCGATTCAGATTCATACTCACGACCCTTTCTCTTCTGCCAACCTGCCTGATTAAAATTCAGTCTCTTGCATTTTTGTCAAACATTCTGCGCGGTTCTGTTTGAAACGAGCCAGATCCAGTTCCAGTTTCTGGTCGGCTTGATTGATGAGTTTCTGGTCACCTTTTGCTCGCTCAATCCTCTGTTGATGAACTTTACGTGCATTGACTTCAAAACGATCAAGCTCTGAGAATCTCGCCTGATAGACCTCATCAAGGTTTTCCGCATCGATTGCCTCTAGATAACTCGACATCGCGGCCTTTAATTGCAGAGCAACGATGGGACGCTCATCGATGATGTTTTTGCTCTCCCCATAATCGACCGAAACATCAAACAGCTTTTGCTCTCCTGTCCTCAGATGCTCCATTAGTTTGTAGTCGCCCAACCTGATCACGGTCAGTGGAGCTGCAAAATAACAGGGATAATGAAAAACAAATCCCTCACCGGAACGACTGACCGATCCCACATCACCATTTTCAAAGAGATTGGTCAGACTGCCACCATCCAAAGAACTGGGTAGCTCAGTTTGACTTTTACTCAATTCATGAATCGTAGGAAGCAGATCCCACTGCGCGATAGGCAGATCGCACTGAACACCAGACTGAACACCAGGACCTGCCACAACAAATGGAACACGCAATCCACCCTCATACAGTGTCGCCTTTCCACCCCTCAATGGACCATTGGGTGTCAGCCCACCTCCATTATCTGAAGTGAAAATGATGATCGTGTTATCAAGTTGTTTTCTTTGTTGCAGAACCTCGACTATCGCCCCAAGACCTTCATCCACTTGCTCAACCATCGCAGCGTACTGCAATCGCCACGAACTGATCTTCTTCCCTTTTGGTATCTCATTGACTGGTAGGTAGTCATCGTCTTTGCAGTGTTTTCCTCTTGGCAGCTTACGATACTTCTCGATCAAATCATCTCTTGCCGCGTGAGGAACATGCACGGCGTAGTGTGAAACCATCATGAAAAAAGGTTGTACCCCAGCATACTTGGAAACGAAGTCAACCGTACTCCGCTGCAACGTTGCCATTCTTTTTGGATCCTCGGGTGGCAGGGGTATTCGATTAGCCAAGCTAACGAACTCTCCGTGGAAGTTACCATTGTCGGCATTCCCATCAATCTCATCGGTTATATCGTAACCAATGGTTTTCATCTGCTCACCGCTCATTCCCTTACCAAAATGGGCGGTGATATATTCTCCGTCCGAACTTTTCACCACATCAGCTAGGGAAATTTCATCTTGCCATTTCAGATTTCTCTCCAACGCAAGAACATCATGAACGAAGGTGTATTTCAAACGTCCGGGCGTTTTCCCAAATTGAATACTCTTTCTTGAAGGAGTGCATGTGGGCGCTGGCGCGTAGGCGCAGGAGAACTTCATTCCTCGATTGGCTAGTTTTTCTAAATGAGGAGTTTGATGAAAATCACTTGCAGAATCGGAATCGGTGTCCATCATGCGCACGGATGTGTCAGCCCATCCAAGATCATCCACATAGAATAGGACTATATTTGGATACTGTTCGGCATATCCAGCTGCCGCAATACCCATGGTCAACAATGCAAAAATCAATCGCATAATCAAACTCTTTAAATCAGGAATCAGTAAGCCTAATCTTCGAATGTAACCTGCACCTCGATAATCCCAACCGCAGTCCCATCGCGGGGATGGACATTGATTCGAATTGCGTCACACTGAGTAGGAGCTGCTGGGTGAACCACATTGAACTGATTAGCACGCGTATCATACCGATCGGTTGTATAAAGCTCGAAGGGTTTCCATTGCCCATTCTTTCGGACTTCCAGATCCCATTCTTCAGGGAGACGGACATCCCCCTGCCAGCGATCCATCCAAAAGACTCCAACACTACGTAATGAGCGTAGCCGATCGAATTGGCCGATGACCCATTGTTCTTCGCCAGGCTTTCCACGACTCGTCCAACGAGAAACCTGGTTACCACTCGACCACTCATCCACCTCACCGTCACCGATGGCATTGACGGTATCCTCTTGAGCAGTGTGTGAGGCCGTAATCTCTGCAAATACACTTTCCTTAGGTAACACGTGTGGATCGAAGACACTGAGCTCCTTATCCCTCGGGAACCAAACCGTCATCGATGAGATTCCCCGATTGTTCCATGCATAATATGGCGTGAGCTTTAACATATGGTTGACGGTTTCTCCATCAGAGGTCAAAGCCTGTACTGGAACCTCTGTCTGGAAAAAAAATCCATGATCCAATTCTGTTGGTGTTGTTATCAACTTAGACAACCGGGGAAGTTGATTTACAAAGAACCTCTGCGTCGGGCCTCCATTATCAATTCCTTCAGCACACATGACGAATGGCCCGCGGGTGAAAGCAATTCGGTTTTTGTTCGCTTCAACTAAAGGATGGCATTCTGTCACCCGTATCGGCATGGGCAGGTTGATTGCGATTTGATCACCCACATGCCATTCGCGGTCTATAGCAATAAATCCTTTATCCAGTTTTAAAGATACTTCCTCGCCATTGACTGTGACTTGAACGAACTCTTTGCTCTCATCGATATATCGATATAAAGATCCAGGAACAAACTGTTGGCGTGTCCAAGTTGGAATACGAAGCCACAAACGAAAATGCTTTGGCTGTGCTGGATGAACTGTCAAATCGATTTTACCGTTTCTTGGATAATCGGTCTTCTGTTGGATACCCACCATTACTCCCCCTAACTCAACTTCCGTGCTGCTGTTGGCATAAAAAGTAAGGTAGAGATCATCCTCATCGTGTGCGTACATCATCCCGGGAACTTGGGGCAGTAGCCTTGCCATATTGGATGGGCAGCAAGCGGTCCCAAACCACGGAGCACGGCCTGCTGTCCCATGATTAAAAGGATACTTGCCATCTGCTTCGAGTGGATTGACGTAAAAAAATCGGTTTCCCTCGAAGTTGACCGCGGCAAGGACATTATTCAACAGAGCCACTTCTGCAACATCCAGGTACTTTGCATCTTTATGCAAAAGAAACATACGATAGTTGAGAAGTACATTTCCCACCGCAGCACACGTTTCATTGAATGCGTCTGCATTGGGTAGCTCATACTCTGGTCCAAAGCCCTCAATCCCGTGAACCGCTCCCAGTCCCCCCGTAAGATGCATGCGAGTATCGGTGATATTCTTCCAGATCTTATCCAACGCATTACCGTAAGCTGTTTCACCGGTGAGTGTTCCGATGTCAGCCATCGCCGAATATTGATAGGTGGCTCGAACAGCGTGACCCACCGCTTTCTCCTGCTCGATAACTGGTGCATGCTGTTGAGCGTATGTGGGGGACATCACGCCCTCACCGTCAGGAACATAGGTCACACCTCGTATCTCCAAAAACTTGCGTGCCATGTCCAAGTAGAGTCGATTACCCGTCACTCGATACAGCTTTACTAACGCTAGCTCTAATTCTTGGTGCCCAGTCGCCTGAAGAATGGGTTTCCCGTCGTTGTAATTCGGATCACCCTCGAAGATAACTCGGTTAATATGATTTGCACTCTTCTCGGCCACCTTCAGGAGCTTATCTTTCCCCGTTGCCTGATAATAGGCAACCGCAGCCTCATACAAATGACCTACGTTGTAGAGTTCATGGCTGTGAACGATAAAGGCATAAGGCTTATCACCCATCATATCCTTCTCGGTTCCCACACCCGTAGTGTGAGAGGGATAAAGGTAGCCATCTTTGTGCTGAGCTAATGCCACCAGGTCGGCTAACTCATCAAGTTGATTCTCAAGATCGGGATCACGTCGTAGTTGAAGCAGGTAGGCTGCGCCCTCCATAACTTTATACAGATCCGAATCAATAAAACGATGTGGTCGGTGATCCTCGACAGGCTTCCCCGCAAGATAGTCGCGGGCTGCCCGCAAATGCTCAACACCAGATTGAGTTCGCTCAAAGGCAAAAGGTACAAGGGTCTTACGTTGTGTTTCGAGCCGAGGTCTCCAAAAGCTACTGGTCAACTCTACGTCACTGAAGGAGACGGGTTTGAGTGGGTAATCTGCAAAAGTTGCAGAGCCGGTCAATAACAACCAAGCGATTGGTAACCATTGTCTGGAAATCACGGGGAGAAACCGTTGTATCATGGGTGAAATAGGTCCCTGAACGAAAACGTAAGGAACAGGTAAAGATCTTTTTTCGTGCCGAGATGACGATTGACAATTCCAGTTGAATTCCTGTCCTTCAGAACAACCGTCAGGCCGCAGCGTTCACTATCATAGCTCGTGTCATAACCAAATATCCAAAATGGTTGACGCAAAATACACAATGCTCTTGAATCAACCCAATCGGGGTAGAAATGGTGACTATTCAGCTGCGCAAAAAGTTCACACTCATCCATTTATTATTACTTTCAGGAATCTGGCCCGCGGCTCATTTACAAGCTGAAAGTCGCCCCAACATCTTGTTCTGCATTTCAGATGATCAATCTTATATACATACGTCGGCGAACGGTGATCCGGTTGTCCAGACTCCGGCTTTTGATCGCGTTGCACGAGAAGGCTTACGATTCACACATGCTTTTTGTGATGCACCTACATGTGGTCCATCCAGATCAGCCATTCTCACTGGTCAGCCTATTTGGCGTCTCGAGGAAGCTGGGAATATCCACAGCACACTCCCCGCAAAATTTGCGACCTACACCAATCGATTAGAAAGCGCTGGATACTTAGTCGGATACACCGGTAAGGGTTGGAGCCCCGGGCGATTAGAACCTGGGGGCCGAACACAGAATCCTGCTGGAAAGATTTTCGACAACCGATACAAGAAGCCGCCATTCAAAGCGATGAGCCATGCCGACTACGCTGGAAACTTTGAAGACTTTCTTGCCGATCTTCAAGACGATCAACCGTTCTGTTTCTGGTTGGGAACTTATGAATCACACCGTGCGTTTCAACCAGGCATTGGCAAGCTGACTGGAAAAAATCCAGATGCAGTGAACGTCCCCGCCATCTTTCCCGATCACTCTGTCGTCCGAAATGATCTATTGGATTATCTCGTCGAGGTGGAACACTTTGACTCCGTTGTAGCACAGGCCATCGATGCCATCGACGCACGGGGTGAGCTGGACAACACGATTATTGTCATCACCAGTGATCATGGAATGCCATTCCCGCGTGCGAAAGCGAGTCTCTATGACGCGGGATCTCGGGTTCCTCTTGCGATTCGCTGGCCAAACGGGATAGAAAAACCGGGAAGGGTCATTAACTCGTTTGTGAACTTAAGCGATCTAGCACCAACCTTCTTAGAGGCTGCCCATCTGGATAAGCCTCCATCCATGACAGCGCAAAGTATCATTCACCTTTTTAATGATCCTAGTGCTCGTCATCGTGATGCAGCCTTTATCGCCATGGAACGACATGATGGTTGCCGGCAAGGTGGAAAGGGTTATCCATGTCGAGCTATTCGAACCGAAAACTATCTCTACATACATAACTTCGAGCCATCACGATGGCCGTCCGGTTCCCCGGATCCGACGGTATGCGCGCGAGCGATTCCGTTCGGAGAAATTGACTCATCACCGACAAAAACCTTCATGATGAGCCACCGAAATGAGCACGGTAACGCAAGACTTGCTGAACTAGCATTTGGAATGCGTCCAGCAGAAGAACTTTACGACATCAGAACCGATCCTGATCAAATGAATAATCTTGCGGGTCGAATGGATGTGAAGGAAGTTCAATATGCGCTTCAACAACAACTTTTTGAGTATCTAAAAAGCACTGATGATCCTCGTGTGGTTGGCGGGGATATCCTCTGGGATTACTACCCTTACTACGGCAAGGTAACCACGAAGGGCTGGCAGGTTGACCCAAGGCCTGAATGAGAGATCCTAGTCGGCGATCGGAGCAACCGATGCCGTGATCTTTGATTCGCGGGGGTCATCGGATAATCACGGTTTCCTATTTCACAATAGCATCCAAATAAAATGAAATGAAGAAACAAGAAGAATGCAAGCGGAGCACTGCATGACACGAAGAATGAGCATCACATTAGGTCTGTTTTTAGCTTGTACATTACACGCGATGGCTCAAAACCAATGGCTTTCGCTAAAAGGGACGAACGGAATAGGTAGCGGCCAGCACGTTGTCTTTATCACGGGAGAAGAATACTACAGATCCGAAGAAGCGATGAGTATGTTTGCTCGGATCCTCTCCCAGAAGTATGGTTACAAGTGCAGTGTTCTTTTTTCGATCGATAAAGTAACGGGCACCATCAATCCCAATCAGAGGAATCATATTCCGGGGCTGCACTTGCTGGAGGATGCAGATTTAATGGTTATATTTGCTCGGTTCAGAGAACTGCCAGATTCTGAGATGAAATACATCGTCGACTACGTTAACGATGGGAGACCTGTGATCGGAGTGAGAAATGCTACTCATGCTTTTCGTTATCAAGCGGATTCACCAAGTCTATACACCTCTTGGGACTGGCACAGCACACGATGGCCCGGTGGATTTGGGCAGCAGATTCTTGGTGACACATGGGTAAGTCACTACGGAAAATTTCAACAGGAAGCCACACTCGCGCACATCAATTCGGTCCACCGCAACCATCCCGTAATGCAGGGTGTAAAAGATAAAATATTCATCCGGACAGATGTGAATGGTGTGAATCAACTTGGACCCGAAGACAAGATCCTACTTCGAGGACAAGTTCTGTCAGGGCGCACACCAGAATCCTCTCCGGTAACTGACGAACGGAAAGACACCCGCATGCCGTTGGCTTGGTTTCGCAGCTACAAAGCTCAGTCAGGAAAAACGGGACGTGCCTTTTGCACGACAAGTGGTGCATCAGTCGACTGGCTGAGTGAAGATTTGCGTCGGCTGATGGTTAACGTCATCTTTGACCTGACCGGGCATACTCATGAGATTCCTACGGAGACGGATGTCGACTTCATCATGGAATATCAGCCCTCAGCTTTTGGTAGTCTCACCGACGCCCAGTGGCGGACGAAAGCCCTGACGCCGGATGATTTTCTGCCCGGTCATCTCAAGTAGTTTAGTTGCCAACGATTTGTCCTTCTTCACTCGCAGCTTGAGTACCTCATGAGACTGTACTACCTGGTTTTGTTCGGCTTAATCGCTTCAAAATGTTGCTCAGTGAAAGCTGAGCATCCCAACATCATTTATTTAATGTTGGACGAGTGGGGATATTTTGAATCCTCTCACATGGGCCATCCGGATTTACTTACGCCGAATATCGATCAGTTCGCCGCCGAGGGCATGCGACTCACCAACGCTTATGCAGGTGCCCCGGTGTGTGGGCCCACACGGTGTGTACTTCTAACAGGCCTTCATACGGGTCACACCTCCATGCGAGTAAACGATGGCTTTTCACCGATTCGATCGGATGAAGCCACTCTCGCCACGATGCTAAAAACACAGGACTATGTGACGGGTGGTTTTGGAAAATGGGGTATTGGTGGACGCGGAACCTCTGGCGTACCTGAAGCGCATGGTTTTGATGAATTCTTCGGTTACTACGATCAAGTTCATGCTCATACCATCTACCCACAGTATTTGATTCACAATAGTAGTGAAGTGCTGCTTGAAGGCAATACTGGAGATAGTTTCTATGAAGGAAAGACTCACGCCCAAAATGTGATCTTCCGTGAATCATTACGATTCATAAGAGAAAACAAGGATAAAAGATTCTTCTGCTATCTCCCTTGGACACCCCCGCATGGTTTATGGGGCATTGATAAGGATGATCCCTCTTGGCAACTCTTCAAGGACAAGCCTTGGAGAGCAGGACAACGTACCGATAAAGACTCCAGAGTTTACGCGGCCTTTCTGCACATGGTCGACCGACAAATTGGGGAAATCATCAGCCTTCTTCAAGATTTAGAAATTGATCAACAAACAATCGTATTCATCACGGGAGATAATGGCGGGCAGGATTATTTCAAGACACCTGATCGACCACACGGATTCTTTGGGCCCAACCTCAATCCAGAAACGGGGAAACGGTTTCGAGCAGGAAAGGGTTCACTGTATGAAGGTGGATTAAAGGTTCCTTTCCTAGTGAGGTGGCCCAATCAAATCAAAGCCGGTTCCGTCTCCAATCATCTCTTCGGATTTCAAGATGTCATGCCAACGCTTGCGGAATTAACCCAATCCACTGCACCAAAAAATGACGGTGTTTCATTCCTTCCTACATTGCTAGGGGAGCAACCACAACGCAACCATCCCTTTTTGTACTGGGAGTATCGCAATCAGAAAGCGATTAGAGTGGAGAATTGGAAAGCGATACAAAACAATCAAAACGATTGGGAGCTATACGACCTCTCAACGGATATCGAAGAAAAATCGAACGTGGCTGATCAACACGCTAGTACAGTGAGTCAATTAATTGCCCTAGCAGCAGCCGCACATGAACCCGCAAGAATCGGCCAGATCTATGATCGATCTGTGATTGAGAAAGATCGGCGCCAAGCACCTCACTCAAGGAATCGACCACCATCGAAAGTTAAAGAATAAGAGGTAATTACATTGAAAATGTATCACGCTTTCTTCTCTCAATTCATGGCGTTGGATGCCTAGAGAGACTGACAACCCCATATGAAGCCATGATCAATCCGCATCGGGTAATTCCATTATTTTCTTACCCAAAATTCTCAACGTATTCGGTATGAGAAACGCGGTGATTGAACCAACAAGGACAAAGACACCGCCAATCAATAGAGATATCCAGACGCCACCTCCAATACCCGGCACCAATACAGCATCGTTGCGGTCATCAGGGTTGTAGAAAACTGTGACGGGTCGATTGGCCAAGTATCGTTTTTGTTCGCTAACCGCTTCATTTCTCTGATTGTGCGTCATAGCGCCAAAACGAATCTTTGAACCGTAGTATTCATTGCCTTCGAT
>JAAXIK010000331.1 GCA_012270385.1 Rubripirellula sp.
AGCGAGTCCCTCAAACGCAGTGCTTGATTTTTATCGACACCTTCTGGGATTTTTTCGATCAACCAGTCTACATCCTCGATCGCCCCGCTGTAGCGTTTGGTCATCGCGCGAGCTTGGGATCTCATGATTCGGAATTCTGGGTTGTCAGGCAGAATCGCCACCAATGCCTCGCAATAGCGCCGGTAAGCTTCCGTATCGCTGTTCCGACGAGCGGAACCCAAAAGGTTATTCAAGACACGAGTCAAGATTTCTAGGTCAGTTTGAGGTCGAATGTCCTCTGGTGTGACGGCGCGATTGGTTGACGCCATTACGATGGCTGCAGCTTCTTCCTCGGATAGCACTCTTCCTTTTTCAAAGACATCAATGAATTCTGCTTCATCATCTGTGAGACGGTGCTGAACAACGAAGTGCCCCGGTAGGCCAATACCCGCTACGTCGAGATCAATTCGTTTCGCTAACTCCAAGTACAAGATCGAGAGTGTAATTGGTAATCCTTCCCTTTCGTCAATCACCCTATCCAAATGGCTATTCGCTCGGTGGTAATATTCGGAAAGACCTCCGTGATATCCATTTTCTTCAAAGAGATATCGATGAAGAATGTCACGTCTCATTTTCGTATCTGACTCGTTTGGAATGATTTCCAGAATTTCTTGAGCCATCGAATTGACTTTATTCATGTAGGATTCTGGATCAGAATCATCGTTGTCTAATTTAGCGATGAGCAACGCACCCTTGAGTAATGGATCCGTTTCCTTATTGGACGACGAAAAAATAGCTGCGAGTTTGCTCAACGTGCTTTCCAGTCGCACGTCATCGGCGAGTCTTCTCAGCTGTGAAATTCTCGACTCCAAGATGGATGCTCTCTGGTCGAGTTCCCTACTCACCGCTTCATTGGATTCAGCTAAAGCTGAGAGGGTGGCTTGACTCTGATCATCAATCGCAATCGAACTGTTCAATACATCCGCAATCAGTTCCTCTTGTTTTGGGTTTAAGGAAGGTGAAGCCAGGTCTTTACCTGTTGCAAAACGCCTGAACTGTGGTTGAGTACTTCTGAACTTCACCAGCCCTACTTTCCCTTGCGAGAGTTGCTGGTCATTGAACTTGCTAACGAGTCTTTCGTTGACAAAGCACTCGAATCCATCTTCTTTTACTCGCACACGCAAGCGATTCCATTTTCCTGGTCGATAATGCCTCGATTCTGAGTCGTACAGAACTTCCCATGAATACACGGAAGAACCTTTGAAGCAAGTGATTCTGAGGTTACTGTTGCTGGGATAAAATCCATAATGCAAATCCCCACCATCTGCGTGAAATGCAATTCCTGCTGCACCTGATTCATCATCAAGTCGAACATCTACAGCAATATCAAACGGTACGACGGGTAACTCATTCTGATTGAGGCATAGAGCCCGACCCCCAAACCCTTTTCCGGTACCTTGCGCCGTAATGATCCCACCTTGCTGCTGCCAATTCGCTCCAAAAACGGTCTGCCACTTTTTCGAATCAAGCCTCCCAAGAGTGACCCAGCGATCATACTGAACAGGGTGGGGGTCATTCAGCATTGGGCTCAGTTGAGGGATGGGGATTGCGAATCCAAGGTTATCATCAATAGCTGATTTCATATTGATGATTCCACGAACCTTGCCCTGCAAGTCAACCAACGGCCCACCGCTGTTGCCAGGTTGTGTGGGCATTGCTAGTTGGATGAGTTCCCTTCCCTGCACCTCTCGAACGGCCGATACGATTCCTGAAACAATACTGTTGCGGAGACCGAGTGGATTTCCAAATGCGGCAATTTGCATCCCCGGCACAACAGGTTGATCTGACAATTCAAGTGGTTTCAAAGGCTCGCCATGAACCTCCACTTTGAGAATTGCTAAATCTACCAAAGCATCGGACGCTTCAATGGCTAGGACCGGCAGTAAACGTCCACTGGGTAATTCCACAGTGAACGCCCTGCCCTCGCCAATGACATGTGCATTGGTAACGATCTGACCATCAGCAGAAATAACAAATCCTGTGCCGATGGAAAGTTCATCCCCATCACGTCCCTGAACCCGAATGGTGGCGATGGACGGCTGAATCGTCTGATTCAGTGTTTCAAGGTTCTTAGCGATCGCATCGTCGACACTCAGTATCGGCGTATTATTTTCCGCCTGATGGAAAGTCTCAGCGGGCACATTGTCTGCCACCTCCTGCGACACGCAGTATGGAAGAATCCCGTCATAGCTGAGGCTCATTACCGCAACTGCAAGGAGCTGCAACTGGTGGATGGGATTTCGGATGGCTATCGATTGCACGAGGCACATTGAATGATGCATGGGGAAGTATCTGAAGAGGAAGTGATCGCTCCAGCTACCAGTTTACGCATCTATGCTCCCGAAAACTTTGATTTTCAGAGTAGTTTTCTCCGTGTCATTGCATTCACATGAATGCTTCTGCCTTGCCCACTCTTTTTTGCCGTCTGGAAAGTCAGCCAATCCATGATGGCTTGGGAAATTTGATTTGAGACTGAGAAAGAGATCTTCTGGGGGAATGGGCTGACTTTGATGGTTGTGCGGTTTCTTCCGATTACCGCCCCGTTGTCCAATTTTACCGGATGATTCACCGATACCGACTATGACGGTGTTTCTACATTCAACGCATATTCGGATTGGTCCGGCGGTGTAGAGGTGCAAGAACTTATTCATGATATGCGGCCATGCCAAGCTTCGAAAGATTTCCTACAGCTAGGTTGCTAGCAATCAAACCCCCAATTCGAAGATTGGGTCGCATTCACCTATCGCTTTACTTCAGCTTTGTTATCGCATTCTGTTTTTCAGGCTGTGGGCTACTTCGTGACTCCGTTCCAGCGGGGCCCAATGATACGACTGCCTCTTATCACGATGATTTTGGTTTAAACATTGCCTATCCAGAAGTTGACGCAATTCAATCGGATAGTCGTGAAGAGATAGCAACCACCATTGAACCCTTTTCATTTGAAGATCCATCTGAACTACCGAATATCGAGATCTCACTCCACGATGCGGTACGAAAGGCGCTGACGAGCCAGCCAGTTTTACGGCGTGCGGGATCCACTTTTAATGCTCGAGTCACTCCCCAAGCGGTGACCACTCGATTTGATCCAGGGATCACGGCTGCTTCCCAACAGGGAACGGAAGCTGCCCTCAGCGCATTCGATGCGCAGTATAGACAGCAACTGACGTGGTCTAAAAGTGATACACCGAGGAACCAACAACAGGCTTTTGGACAGCCTTCTGTTCTCGATGCGGACTCAGCTTTCTTTAATGGAGAGATCAGTAAAACCACCGCAACGGGAGCAAGCTTTGCCCTGCGTCACGTTGCGAATTACCGTAAAAGCAATCAAGGTGTAGGTGACACTTTCGATTTCAGACTTTTTCCGAGTGCTTTCACAGGATGGCTTGAAGCTGAATGGCGGCAACCCCTTTTGCAAGGTGCAGGGACGGAATTCAACCGGATCGCGGGCCCCAATGCACGTGTGGGTCAGTACAACGGGGTTTTGATTGCCAGGATCAATGAAGATGTTTCGCTTGCGGACTTCGAAACGGGTGTGATCCAGATGGTAGCAGATGTAGAGCAGGCGTATTGGAACCTGGTCACTGCTTATCGATTATTAAATACCATCGTCAAAGCACGAGAAGCTGCATTGCAAACTTGGCAGATTCAAAAAGCCAGGCTAGAGGTAGGCACAGGACGCGCGGATGACGAGGCGCAAGCGAGATCGCAATATTATCAATTCGATGCGCAGGTGAAAAACGCTTTGGCAGGACAGGCAGGGCTCTATGAATCTGAGCAGCAGTTGAGATACCTCATCGGTTTACCCGCAACGGATGGTTCTTTGATCAAACCTACCACGGAACCTACCGATGCCAGAGTCATTTTTGATTGGGATAGCGCACTTTCCCAAGCGCTCAAGCGGAGAGTGGAGGTGCGTCAGCAAAAGTTATTGGTGCAGCGTCGAGAATTAGAACTTACTGCGGCTAAGCTCAATTACCGTCCTCGTTTAGATTTCTTGGGGCAGTACCGCTACCAAGGTATTGGTGATCACCTCGTCCCTGGCTTTTATGAGAACCTATTTGATGGAAATTATCAGGAATGGCAAGCAGGAATTGAATTGAGTTACCCCGTAGGATTTCGGGCAGCGGGTTCAGCGGTTGCACACGCCAAACTCAATCTCAAAAGAGAACACGCGGTTCTTGAGCAAACCGAATATCAAATTAGCCATCTGCTATCCAACGCGGCGCGCGACGTTGAAACCCGTCATGAATTGATGGAAACCAACTACAATCGACTGCAATCGGATCTCAATCAGGTCGATGTGTTGAGGATTCGTTATCAGCAAGGAAGCGATTCCATCAACTTCCTCCTTCAAGCTCAGCGGCAAGTCGTCAACAGCGCGAGCGATTTCTACCGATCGCTATCGGACTACAATCTAGCCATCAGGAACTTTCATCGAGAGAAAGGTTCTCTATTGGCCTACAATCATGTTCAGCTGGCTGAGGCTGCTTGGGCAGAAGCTGCCTCGGATAGTGCCTATCATGTTGGGCGATATTTGACTCCCAGAAAAAACCCGAAGGAAGTGACTGCTCCCAAAAATCCGTCCTCAGCCACCTTCAATCCCTCTGAAGTACAAAGCACACAGTCAGCTTTGGGTGAATCAACCCAGCAGGATTAAGCGGAACTCGTTTCTTTTCGTTTTTCATAGCGAACACGATAAACGTGGATCAGATTCTGTCGGCTGCGTCGCTCA
>JAAXIK010000545.1:0-2163 GCA_012270385.1 Rubripirellula sp.
GGAGTTAGAGTGCAGGTGCCTAGGGCAAGAAGGATCGCGGGGAATAGATGGTAGATTTTACTGAGCATGGTCGGTGCTGACGGGAGTGGATGACAAGTGGATTTGCGTGATTTGGATTTTCGCGAACGGTTCCTCTGCAACGCACCACCAGTCAGTGAGGATAGGGTGGATTGAGCTCGTGGAGTCGTCGAGGGTGAGAAACGATTCGATGGGCAACTCAATTTCAAAAGATCCCGAGTTGGTGTAATGTTCGGTTTGAACGGAGACGCTGTGCTTGCCGGCATAGCTTCCATCTGGATTGGAGACGGTAATTCCAATTTTAAATTTTGATTCAACATCGACCTTCCCTTTGATTTGGAAACGGGAAGCTTTATTGAGGATAATTGGCTGTGCCTGGGTCTGGCTTGGTGAGAACACAATCAAAGCACCCACTGGTGACGCGGTCGCCCACACACTACCCGGATCCCCATCAATGGTGGCTGCTGCTTTGTATTGTTTGATCGCTAATTCCTTGGTCAACTGCCCGCTTTGTACCGCCTTTTTCAATCGCATCCCTAATGAGGTGAGTTGCGAAACCCATTTGCCTTCGGAAAGATCCGCGCGGAGGTCGCACGACCAATCCGTGGTGGCTATTGGGCATTCACTGGGTTGTAGGAGAGATTGATCTTCGAGGGTTGCGAGTACCGTTTGCTTGGCGGGTACTTCGACCGCTTGTCCGTCCAGATTCCGCCTGAAGTGGACCTTTCCCTTATTGACCGTGAGTCGAGTGGATGCGGGCTGCGTTTCGACATTGAAACGGGTTCCCATCACGGTCAAATCGGCCGAAGGTGTATCGATCAGCATGGGCTTGCCATTGGGTTGATCATTCACCGTCGCCGATAGTCGACCACGTTTTAGGTGTAGCGTTTTTTGCCGCTGCAGTGGTGTTGAGCCTTCACTCGTCGAGATCCTCAAACTGGAGAGTCCTGCGAGGGTAATGCTAGAGCCGTCTTCATAGGTAAAACTCACATGCGCATCGGGTGCTCCCAGTTCCATCGTCCCACCACTGAGGCAATCACCGGGCTTCAGCGAGCTCTTCATCTGTCCCCCATTGCCAATCCAGGTCACCTGACCACTGAGTTCGTTGAGGCGGATCAAGGTCGCTTCTTCGGAGGGAGCTCGCAGTAGAGAAGTGCTCAATAGGGCGAGTATCAAGACAGAGACCGCTATGGAGAGAAAGGCGGCTCGACGTGAGGGAACCGATAGCTGAGTGGTATGTACCTTCTGTCGCGAAGGTTGCGTGCCTTCCTTGGGGTCAGATGCTCGGAGTCGGAGGCTATCAGGGAGATTCGCTGTAAGATCTTCTGTATCACTGGTGGTTAGCGCTGCGTGAATGTCTTGAAGATCTAGGTAGGTCTCGCGAGCAGTGGAGTCTGCTTCCAGCAGTTCAGACAACCAATGCACTTCTTGCTCTGTCGCAATCCCGTCCAAATGTTTCTGCGTGACTTCAATGAGCTGGGACTTGTGTCGTTCATTCATGTCCGTGCCCCCGCGATTTTTCTTGAGACGCAATCATGAAGGTTCTCTCGAATGCGTTGGAGTCTTTTATAGATGGAATCGGCCGTTTGTTGGTTTTCTTTGGCAATCTCAGCGACGGAATAGTCCTTCAGGTAATATTCATCGACGAGCATGCGATGCCTCTCCGATAGAGCTTCTATGCACTCCGCGAGGTGAGCACGTCGTTTCGTCAACCGCGAGGCAGATGCTGTTCGCTGCGCCCAAAGCGATTCAACCGCGTGTTCGCTTAATTTCGCTTGGCGAGATGTTTCGCGAAGGAAGCGTCGGATTTCAATTCTTACGAATCCCAATGCCCACGGGACAAACGGCTTGTTGGGGTCAAACGTATCAAACTTTCGCCACAGCGAGACGGAACAATCCTGAAGGATGTCTCTCGCATCAGGACGATTGGGTACTGCAACCAAAATACATCGCAGCAGTTCAGGCTCATGTTCAATGAGTAATCGTGTGAATCGTTCTTGTGCCGAAGTGCTCTCCATGTAAGTAATCCGTGAACGAGCTCTATTTTTGGACAAGAATTTTTACATTTTTGGAAAAACCATGGTCGCCGTCGATCCAACAACACGACTTTTCCCTTTCGATTGCTGGGGATGCGAGCTCATCCAT
>JAAXIK010000545.1:2173-4726 GCA_012270385.1 Rubripirellula sp.
AATGGGCTGGTAGCGAGTGCTAGCCAGAGAAGAAGGAGGCTGGTTCTAGTGTGCAACCGGCTGGGAGGGGCGGGGCTAGAGATCAATGACGATTTCAATGGGATCGATTTCGCCCGTTGCGACAGCAATTTGGAGATCACTTGTGTAATAGTCGGCATACCTCCTCGGCACGGTATTACCGTGTACATGATCCTCTTTCGCGAGATCTTCCGTGAGAACGATTTGTACGACAACAATTTCGTAATCTCCGGGGGGGAGTCCAAGGATGCCTTCGCCGCTTATCGGTGCGAAGCTCCCGTCTGACTCGATTCTGCTGGTGAAACGCTCTCGTGTAGAGCGATTACGAAATTCAACACTGCCCGATGTCACCGGTGAGCCATCACCAAATGAGATGCGTCCTTCCTCTGGGCCGATTGCGGAACTACCACACCCGGTCAGCTGCATAACGAGAATTAGAGCAAGTAAGACACCAGGTAATTTCATGACTGATCTCACCGAATCATCTCAACGACTCGCGCGTCTCGACGATTCGCCAGCGAGCCAAGGATTTTCGTGTCCGTTTCTGCGGCATAGAAACGGGTGCTGCCGTCCACCAGAGCAAAGTGTACGCCGCCGGGGGGCCAGCTGCCAAATGAGAACATGTCGGCAAGTACGTCATCTGTGCCATGTGCGAGACGCAGGCCAGGTCCAGCGAGTCGACAGGATGCTGGGAGGTGATCCCCGTCGTAAGCTGGGGAATCGAATGGAAATTCCGAGACCTTTGTGGTGGGAACAAACTTCTCTCCAAAGAGGAATGTGTTCGATGTGCCATCCGTGACGGAAGCCATACGAATACGATCCGAGGGTGCAATGGCTTTTCCGGATTTACATTCGGGCCTGACACTGATGATCACACCGGTGCCGTTGCCCCCAAAATAGAAGTCGGTGGGAGCCCCCGTAGCACCTGGGGTCAGGTCACCATGATTTCCGGCGTAGTCACACAAAGCTCCAGTGACGTCCAAGTCTTTCACTTCTGTTCTCGCGGGGACTGGGCACCCGCAGGGTAATCGACCACCACCGCCACTCACTGTGGTCCGCAGGCTGCGTGTTCCTACGGGTTGGGTACCACTGCGACGCGACGGGCAAAGAAAAATATCAGGGACAACATTTCGTACCTTGTCTTCGTGCTCGTGCCAAGGCTTTGAAAAATCCCAACGGCTCCCCAACTCCACCTGTTCGATGAATGGCATGATTCTTGCCAGCCACGTAGGTGTCTCGAGTCCACATTGATCCGTTGGATCAGCGTCGGGCCTTGATTCATATCGCGCTGGGGGGAAATACCTGTAGGTATTGTGATGCATATGGGTAGCTAAGGCCAATTGGCGTACTCGGTTGACGCAATCTGTCTTCCTCGCTGCTTCCCGCGCTGCTTGCACACCGGGAAGCATCAACGCCACTACGACACCAATAATCCCTATGACCACTAGAAGTTCAACGAGGGTGAATCCTGATTTTGAAGTGGTTTTTCGCATGAAATCATCTTCAGAGAGTTTTTCTTTCGATACCCGTAGCCCCTTTTCATAGTGTAATCCGCTGTCGGACCTCTGGGGCCTACTAAATTCTTCGGGTTTTGATAGCAATTTCTAGCGAAAACTTTCCACCCAGCGGCGATTCGTTCCGAATAGCTCCCCGATAACCTTCCTAACCTCATCGGGCTCGTAGGGGTCGTGCTCGAGTTCGTGTTCCAGTAGCTCAAGCTTTTTACGGATCAGGTAGCCCTGCATACTCTGATAGCGACGTAATTCTCCTCGCCTCAGGAACGTCCCGATCTCTAAACGCCTGCTCCACTCCTCCCAGACGGGCAACCAGAACAAGGCGTGTTCTTTGTCACCGCTGTTGGCGGCGGTAAGGCATTCCGCCCTGGCCAAGGAGATCTCCTCGAGACACTCCTCTGTGGACGGGTAGTAACCGTAGCACGCCACGACGCTCAAAGCGACGAGCCCTGCGAGCATGGTCGCCCCGACTACCCGCGGTGGGACGATGATGTCTACACGTGACTCTTCCACCTCGGCAATCGGCTGAGCATTGTTTTTCGCAAGCCGCTCTTCGGTGACATTCAGGATGCGGAATAAGACGCCAACCAATGCCACGAGTCCGACCAATCCAGAAGCGATCATCCCAGGGATGTCTGCGAAATCGGCGAGCGATTTTTTTGCTGCGCCAAGGGTATCGGCGTTTCCCGACGAGATCGGATTGGTGTAGATATCAAATGCGTGTGTGTGTCCTGCCGGCTGAACTCCTGGGGGTACCAGTGGTCCGTTAATCGCGTAGGCGATCGCGATGACGATCAGTATCAAGGCGGAAAGCCAGATCCCCGTGACTTTCCAGCCGTAGTGTTTACCAAACCAATAGGGAGTAGCCAGGTTCAAACCCGTTCCGAGTATCAACAGTGCAAAGGCTGCTCCCGGTGAATTGGCGTGTTGAAACATCATTCCCAGTTGACTCATTGCCAACATAGGTGTCGCATAAAACGGGAACGCAATGGCAGTCATGTTGAGAGGTGCCATCAGATCA
>JAAXIK010000348.1 GCA_012270385.1 Rubripirellula sp.
CTGTGTTAGTTTCGGCGCCACTGGGTTTGGAATTCTGCCACCGTGTAGTAGGCATCAGGGCGGCTGTCATGTGTTACTGGCTGATGGAGCGGGCGTGTTTATTACCGACTCAATCGAAGCTGGGGATTCCACAATTGGAACGGTACGGAGAAATGGGGTAGGGCCACGAGCTCCCGGTTCGATCAGTCCGTACGGTTTGTGGGGAGCGTTGGGTACCAAAGCGAGTAAAGAAGTCATCGAGGAACAGCTCAATCAATAAAAGTGAGCTCTAGATCGCACTTTTACCTAGATGATTTTGATGCACGATTAACCACAGTCTTGGAATCGGAGGCTGTGGTTTTTTGTTGCTTTGTAGACAATCGCTTTCAACAGACTGATCCGTTAGATGGAGCGATACACTCAGCCGAATGAATATCGCCGATCCAGCGTCCGATAGATTCTTTGATTTTACTTTTCAGATGATCAATTTCAATCATTTGGTTTGGATCGTATTGCAATGAAATTGCAATCTGATCAGCGTAGATCACGATCCCAATTGCAAGGACATGCCCGGGGGGAATGGCTGGTTGTGCATAGATTGACGTGATCTCGGATTGATTGATGTGTCGACGTTTTCTTCCTGATGGAATGAGGCTGATCAGTAAATCAGCCTTTGATGCATATTTGTGAAAACAATACTGCCTCAGCGAGCTGGGAAGAATTGACACCAATGAAAGAATCGTTGGGAATACTCCTAATCTCTGTTGATTTCGAATTCGCTTGATCTGTGATCTTATCGAGGAAAGGGTAAACCTTTGTGGCAAAGTCACCTGTCTCCGAGTGCCAAGTTTCATCATCCCGACATCGTGGCGATTGGTGGTAAAGGTGCGGGACTTGGGTTCAGAGTGGCCAACGGGTAGGATCACTTTGATTTCGCCGCTGCGCTTCTGATCCAAGCTGAATTGCGACAGGGCATCCCCCATCACGCCCAGTACGACTTCTTGCAAACTACAGTCTAGTTTTGCTTTGATTCGGTTCATGACCTCGCGTCCCCATGTGAGGGAAATGGTTTTGCGGTTACTCGTTTGCACCTTCCTGGAAGAATGAAAATTTCTTGCTGATCGTCGAAAGGTTTCTCGGATGAGGCTGAGATAGCAAGCGAATCGGGAACGAAGGGTGGGATGTTTGAGTGGTGTGCTTTCAACTGGTTTTTCCACCCCGCGTGCTCTTACCCGTTTGCCGTCTCTAGTCAGTTCGTTGACGAGTTCTATACCTTGCAATCCATCGAGCAGTGAATGATGTGCAATGAGGATCAACGCGGATTGTTTTCTTTGCTGCTCTGGCGAGAAGTGAACAAGAATGATTCTCCATGGCGGTAATCTAGGGGATAAGCCACCCGCTGCTGTGCTGGCAGCCAGGCTTAGGATATCGTCTTGACTCGAAGATGATGCGTCTTCTGCTGTGAGGTGATCGTCGAGGTTGAATGGGTCACAGTGAATCCATCGAGGCGTTTGATCAAGTGAAATTCGACATCGGAATTGCGGATGTCTGTGGACGTAATTCCACATTTGACGACGGATCGATTCTAGGTCAATGGTGCCATCGAAAAAGAGTGTCCCACTGACTATCTGCTGGCGGGGGGTGGTAGTCTGGTCCAGGTATCCGAGTTCATGGGGTGTTAAATCCCGTTCCAGATTCGAATGGCGCATCTGTTTTGGGCCCGGCATGGGTTCGAGGTTAGTTGTCGCATTCCTTTAACCGACATCCGTATGAGTAACCCAATTGAAAAATAATTTTTATTTGTGACCGCATCGGACTAAGCGTAACCTCGCGGGTTGGAGATTCGCTGGAGGTGGAGCCCCCAAATCACGGCGAGTCCAGATGCGGAGACCCCGTAGAGGATGGGGGCAAGCGACGTTTCTTTGAGAATGCTCCAAAGAATAATGAAAGACTGAACACATGCTGCGACTCCCAGCGGACGCAGGAAAACCCAGTAACGGGGGGCCACGCTGATCATCACCAAGCCAGTCAAGGCGGAAAACATAGCAGAGGAGTAGAGCACCGCTTGTTTGGCGGATTTGAATTCAGACTCGCCAAGAGTGTCAGAGGAGAGGATGATTCGCAAGGTGCCTGCGATGGTTACCGCCGTGAGGAATTTCGCAATCCAAATCGACCATAGGCTTTCCAGGGCTAGGTTTTCGGGGGAGTAGCGGTCCATTTTGCTCAGCGTGCCGAGAGCGATGAAGACAAGAGGATACATTGAAAAAATGGTGAGCCAGACGGCCAACTCTCCCCAAGCGTTCTGCGTCCACCCGTTAGAAAGCTGAAACCATACCAAGACATTGAGCAAAAAGAAAAAGGGGCTCATCATCATCGTCCGCCGACCGATGGTCGCAATTCTCTGCCCATCTGAGGTCGCTGAGTAACGCTCAAGATCTGTCAATAACTCTCCGCAGTTTTGATAACGCAGTTGGGGATCCGCTTCCATGCATTTCAAGCAGATCTTCGTGAGTTCCGTGTCACGGGTCTTCAGTGGCATGACTTCGTCAGAGTTGTTTGCTCCCCGGGTTGAAGCAGGCTGACTCTGGCTAACCCCAACGGGTTGTTCACGCAGAAGTTCAAGAAATGTCACACCTAAGGAGAAAATATCGGATCGATGATCAACTGGACGCCCTTCTGTTTGTTCGGGTGACATATACCCCACGGTACCGCCAATGAGCACGTCGTTCCCGGATGCGGAATTCGCTATTCGAGCGAGACCAAAGTCGGCCAGTAATGCGGACTGGTTGTCCTTATCAATCAAGATATTGCTTGGCTTGATATCTAAATGGAAAATATGCTTTTGGTGCGTTGAATCCAACGCATCAACGATCGAACGCATGTGGTTTGCTAGTTCAATGGGCGTGGGTTGGTTGAGGTCACGCAGCGTACCTCCGCTTATCCACTGCATGATGAAGTAGATTCCCTCATCACAGGCGCCAGCGTCAAAAACCTTGACAATATTGGGGTGGTTCAACTTTGCTGTCGTCTTGACTTCTGATTGGAGTCTCTCAAGGATTCGAGAGTAGTCTTGTTCTGGAAGAAATTGCAGTTGTTGATTGGAAACCAGTTTCACGGCAACGGTTTGGTCCGTGCGACGCTGTACGGCACGATAGACCTTACCCTGACCTCCATGCCCGATTAGTTCTTGGATCTGATAACCAGGAATAAACGGAAGGCTACTCTGGATGCTATGAACAAAATCAACCGCGTCCTCTAGCGTTTCTCGTAGGTTTGGGAGTGAGTCCTTGAGGCCTTTGACCGTCCTTAGTTTTCGGTCATTCGAATCTTGAGTGGCTTGCAAATAGAGTGTGACTAGGAAAAACAGCAATTTAGGTTTGCGTTCATCGAGCACTCGGTGCAGGAGATCGACGATATTTTCCTGTTCAGTTCCTTTCAGGGACGCCTCATATTCATCACAAATCAGGTCGATTTCTTGATCAGGCGTATAGGATCGCAAATTGGATCTCCCCACCGGGGCGAGTTGAAGGTTGCATGGCCAAATTCTCATGGGACAGTGTACAATTTTCCCGACCCTAGCGGCAATCTTAGAGGGGGATGACTGGTAATTGGGAGATCAATACGTTGGATCAAAAGGATAAGACGCTCTCGGTAAGCCAATGGATTGAGGGAGTAAAACTTGGAAGTGAGGACAGTCGGCAGGAGATCTGGAATCGCTACTACTCGCGACTTGTTGGGCTTCTGAGAAGCAAGTTGAATCAGAATGAAAGGCGGACTTCCGATGAGGAGGATATCGCGTCTTCGGCTTTTTTCGAGATATTTCGCGCCATGGACGAAGGGCGTCTGGAGTCAGTTGATGATCGTGACGGGTTGTGGCGTGTTTTGGTTGTCATTGCAGATCAAAAGATGATAGACCAACGTCGCTATCTTGGTCGCGCCAAGCGTGGCGGAGGTCAGGTCAGAGGGCACTCTGCTTTTATGGTGGCAGATACTGACCAGTTCGATCAAATACCTGACCCAAGTCCTGATTTTGTAGAACAATTTCAAATGGCGTTGAGTGAATCACTTGGGACCTTGCGACAGGATCTCAGGAAAATTGCCGTTTGGAAAATGGCGGGTCATACAAATCTGGAGATCGCTCAATTTTTGGGTTGTGTTGAAGAATCAGTGAGAAGGAAGGTGTTGCTGATTCGCGAGCAATTATCCAAGGCCTGAAGAAAGCACGTAAGATTGTGACGTGCGGGGTGGGGTGCTGAAGCGAATGGGAAGAATGGCCGTAGTGAGAAACCGACGGAAGCCCAAAGCCTCTTGAATTCCCTTCGGTCCCCACCGCGTTCTTAGGATCGTATAGAATTCGATCATGCCAAAGCATTCGTTGAGTTGGACGAATTGATCGCTTTTATTATTAAGAAGAATAGGTGACGAGGTTAAGCTGAAATATGTGTGATAACGTCAAAGCATTCACTGTGATTGCACTTTTAGGTTTGCTTATCGGAACTGCAAAATTGGACGCGGGCGAATGGGGGTCATGGAGAGGTCCTAGCAGTAACGGAATCTCCGAGGAAGTTGATGTTCCGACGAGGTGGTCGGACACTGAAAATGTCGCTTGGCGAACCGAGTTACCCGGTCCCAGTGGTGCAACGCCGGTGGTTTGGGGTAGCCAGATTTTTCTCCCCAGCGTCGATGAGTCCGATTTCCTGCGTTTGGGTCTCGGGATCGCTGGGAAGGAGCAGTGGAGTAGAAA
>JAAXIK010000095.1:0-271 GCA_012270385.1 Rubripirellula sp.
AAGGGCACGAGTTCCCCCCCGGGGATCTCCTTTGAAAAGGTTCTGCAGGTTGCCAGACCGGTGCCGCAGGCTCAAATTGAGTCTTGGGATGATGTGGACCGACTCGATGTGAGGCCGAGCAAAGGAATGCTAAAGATTCGCGCTAAGAATCGCTGGGAAATTCAAGTGGACACAGGTAGTGGCGAGATTCTCCAGGTCGCTTACCGAAGATCTGATGTTATCGAAAGTTTGCACGATGGGAGCTTCTTCGGTGAATGGACCAAACTTGGAA
>JAAXIK010000095.1:281-1257 GCA_012270385.1 Rubripirellula sp.
ATTTATCTGTTCTTTCTACCGAAGCTAGCCATAAGAAAAATACGTTTACGGAATAGCCGCTCGCATGCTTGACCATCGTGGCTTTCGTGACTTCGATGTAACCCCATCATGATTCCCGGCTTTCGAATTCTTCTAATCCTTGGCTTCTCATTGTTTTGGGGTGGATTGACTTTCTACACAGGATTCGTGGTTCGCATCTCACATGATGTGCTTGAAGATCCCATGGATGGTGGGCTCATCACACAGAGGGTCACCAACCTTTTGCAATACCTTGGGGGTGTAACGGTCGTCTTGATGTTCCTGAATGGCTGGCAGGTAAGGAAACAGGCTCTTTTGAATCAAGATTTCCTCCTTAAGAGATATGCCACTTCTTTGACCACAATCAGCTTGATTCTTGCAGCATCCGTTTGCGGACTAATCGTTGTACATCATCAGCTTGATAGCGTGATTGATATTTCAAATTACGAGATCACCGACCGAGAGCAATTTGTGAAAAGCCACCGAAGGTACAATCAATTAACCACGGTAGAGTGGTTGAGTTCCATCGCTTCTATATCCATCTCCCTACTCGCTTGGCGACGGATGGACCTTCGGAAATCTAAGATCGAGCTTGCCTAAAACTCAAGGAAGGGATTTATCCATGCTTCAACGGAAAACCATCCATAGTTTCAAGCCATCGGCCATTGATCTGGAACAATGAAACATCTCTCTTTTTCATGCGCCACTTCTCGGTCCTCCTGATTTGCATTTTGCTCAAACACCGAGATCAACACTGGCTTACCTTCGGTGGTAAATTGGTGATTGAGAACATCAGCAATCGCTGAAGCATCCAGCGTTTCAAAGGAATCGGAATGGGCAATCTGATCCGCTAACCAGAATGGCTTGGAAAGAATCTGATACCTATTTTTATTTTGCGATAGGAAATCTGATAGCTCACCAAATTTCAGCCATCGACCGGATAAATGATCATTCTATA
>JAAXIK010000095.1:1267-2209 GCA_012270385.1 Rubripirellula sp.
AATGAATCTCTCGTTCACCTCGCTGCCAAGGATAAAATATTCGCCCCTTCACTAATCCTTGTCGTCTTTCCACCTCTGGATAGAACTGAGCACTGAGGGGTAACTGATGATCGAGCAACCTTTGACGCTTTTTTCGAAGTGAGTCCCTGGCATTCGGCCCGATGTATTGAAAACTTCCTGAGTCGTCCCTTGGAAGCTGAAGATAGAACTTTACAGCAATCTCCCAGTGCGTCAGGCGACTTTGCTCGTCCCGAAAAAGCAAATCAATTTCACCCACCGTTCGGCCGTTCAATACCATTTGTTGCGATTCCGCCAGAACCTCACATCGGCGCAACTGAGAAACCCAATACACAATTAATCTCTCGAAGTAGCGCCCCACTCGTTTCTCTGGTCGCTTTAGTAACCAATTCCTCAGATGCTGCCCATCGATATCAGCCCGCGAGACTGATGGAAGGTCCTTAGGTGACTCGTTTTCAAAACGTATCAGTTGTGGTCTCGTAATCGCACTTAAAAGGTCTCGGACATAGATTTCTGGATCTGACATCCCATCAGCATATCGTCAATCATGCCGCCCCACGACAGGTAGTTTTGGAGCTCTCTCCTGGATCGAATGAGAACCCCTTACAAATCCCCTGTTACGCTTTTTCCATGGTAGGAGACGACTGACATGGGGTTACTCTAAATTCACCGAACACAATCACTGGACGAAAATACATGAACTTTGAGGGCAAAGCGAAGTCACACGGATGCATCACTCACAATGGAGGTTTACAATCCGACTCCATTGAATCACGTCGCTCCGTGAGGCGGCCGATTGGAAAAGTCATCGCCACCTAAACCACTCCGAACCATCCACTCCGCACAGAACTCTCGCAAACCAATACGAACATCACTCGGCACGCGTCGATGGCAAAAAAATGTCCCCTTATTACGACAGACGGC
>JAAXIK010000095.1:2219-4720 GCA_012270385.1 Rubripirellula sp.
TCTGAGAGCCGGCCGAATAAGACCGATTTGATAGATTCGTTACTGCTTGCTTCCGGCTGAGCGATTTGCATTGGAAAGCGGGAAGCAGGTATGCGGAAAGCAAAATTCAATCTGAGAGAACATAAAATGAATACCCGCCGAATACTTCTGTTATGCCTAGTCAGTTTTGGGATGTATGAATCGTCCCTTGCTCATGACGAGGTAAAGAAGCAACCCAATCGGAGTCCCACCGGGGTTGGATCTGTACTGGTCTTTGCGGGGACAGGCTGGTACCGCCATCCGGAAACTGCCGCGATCAGCGGTTGGCTGGCGAGACTCTCTGATGAGACGGGGATGCAAATCGACATCACCGAGAACCCCAAGGATCTATCTCTTCTTGACCAGTACGAAGTACTGATTCTGAACAATGCCAATGAACTCACCAAAGTCTTTGATCAGAAACAGAGAGAACGCATTCGAGATTGGTACCGCGCGGGCGGAGGGATTGTAGCGATCCATGCTGCCTTGGTTCACCAGACAGAGTGGGAATGGTTGAGTCAATTAGGCGGCTGTGATTTCAATAGCGATTCCGAATACTTGGAAGCAACCGTTACCGTTAACCCAGCGATGAAAGATCATCCAACGGTGCGGGGACACGGGCTCAGTTTCAAATACACTGCCGACTGGACAAACCATACACAAAGTGTCTCATCCCTACCCGGTTTCAAAGTTCTGCTTCGGGTAGATGAGTCCACCTACGAGCCCGTTCGAGAATACTTTCAAACCCGTGGCGGGAAACCGATGGGTAAAGATCATCCGATTGCCTGGCTACATGAAAAGGAGGGCGGGCGGTTTTTCTATACAGAATTAGGACATGATGTCCGGTCTCTTGAAACCGACTTTGGCAAACAACACATTGTGGAAGCCATCAAATGGGCGGCTGGGAAAACGAATGGTTCCTAGGCCAAGATCAGCCGACAACTCCTCTCGCAAGTCAATGGATTCACGATGAAGCATCTGACACACATTGCAGATCAATTCACCGAAGCCTTTTACACTCGATCTTGGCCCGGGGGTTCTCGGTACGACTTTGACAGGCTAAGTGCACAAGAAGCTTATCAAGTTCAATCTCTCGTTACCCAAGCCAAAATCAACCGTGGAGAGAGAGTCGTAGGCTACAAGGTGGGTTGCACCAGCACCGCGATCCAAAAACAGTTTGGCCTGAACGCTCCAATACTTGCTCCAATTTTCCAGCCAAGGATTTATTCAAGCGACGCACATTTTATGCTGCGTGACTTCGTGGACTGCGCGATTGAGCCTGAGATGGTGATCAAGATAGGCCGAACACTATTCGGGAAGTCACTTAGTGACGAAGAACTACTGAATGGAATCACCAGCGTCAGTCCGGGAATTGAATTACATCATTATCGATTTTGGAGGCAGCCACCCTGCCTATCCGAACTCATCTGCTCTGGAGGTATTCATGCTGGTCTGGTGGTCGGTGGAGTGGAGGCATCGCCTCGTTCCCTAAACTTTGAATCCGAAAGATTCTCGGTTTACCTGGATGATCAACTTGAAGCGGAAGCATTAGCGATGGAAATCATGGGAGGACCATTGAAATCTCTTCGCTGGCTGGTGAGTGAACTTAGTAAACAGGATAAAGCACTGGAGGCGGGAGCACTTGTCATTCCAGGATCTCCCACGCCGCTCCTCCCCATCCCACCCAAAGAACGGTGCCAACTCAGGGTGGAGATCGATCATGTCGGAAGCGAACGATGTACTTTCTCCCCATTACGTGCACACAGGGATAAGCACATTAAGAATACTTTGCAGACCCGCCGCGAGCTGCTGCTGAGCACTCTGGGTAGTGCGGCATTTCTCGCTACCGAACGAACCGGAATCGCTTCTCAAGCTTCTCATTTTCCACCAACCCGCGTGATCACTCGGGGCCCTGATCATCATTGGTTTGGATATTACGACAAGCTGCAATTTGACCCATCCAGCCGATATGTCCTCGGCATGAGAGTGGGTTTCGAACATCGTTCTCCTCAACCTAATGATAAAATTATCGTTGGAATGGTGGATCTGGAGGAAAACGATCGTTGGATTGATTTAGGAACGACACGAGCATGGAATTGGCAACAGGGCTGCATGCTGCAGTGGTTGCCGGGGTCCAACTCGAAGGTGATCTGGAATGACCGAGAAGGCAATCGCTTTGTCAGTAGAATTCTGGATGTGCACAGCAGAGAACGCCTGACCATTCCCCACCCGGTCTATTCGGTCAGCCCTGATGGGAAAAACGCTGTCACCGCTGATTTTGCGAGAATTGCTTCGGTCCGCCCAGGATATGGATACGCCGGTCAACTTGACCGACATGAAAAAGAATTAGCGCCAGCGAACTCGGGTATCTTTCACATTGACCTGCACCCGTTCCTTGCCTTGCGGGTAAGTATAATTCAGGATCCATTCTTTGCCGGTCAAATAGCTGAGGAGTACGCTGCCATCAAGGATTTCTCGCCCCA